>JANWKM010000014.1 GCA_025451395.1 Ilumatobacteraceae bacterium | reverse complement strand
TACATGCTCGGTACCGGTATTCAAGGTCGGCAATTGGGCATCGTCGGGATGGGGGAGATCGGTTGTGCGCTGGCTCGGCGGGCGAAGGCATTCGGGATGACGATCGCCTACGCCAACCGCCGACCGGTCTCGCCCGCGATCGAAAGGGAACTCGGCGCGCAACAGCAGAGCATGGACGAGTTGTTGGCAACGAGCGACGTCGTGAGCATCAACTGCCCCTACAACCCAACCACGCATCACTTGATTGGTGCGGCTGAGTTGGCCGCCATGAAGCCGACCGCTTTTCTGATCAATACGGCACGCGGCCCCATTGTCGACGAGGCCGCGTTGGCCGCCGCACTAGTTGGCGGCGAAATCGCCGGTGCCGGCCTCGACGTGTTCGAGGAAGAACCGAAGGTTCACCCGCGTCTGCTGGAGTGCGAAAACGCGGTACTGATCCCACACCTCGGCTCGGCGACGAAGGAAACTCGCGCGGCGATGGCCCGGCTGGCCGCGCACAATGCGATCAACGTCCTCAGTGGGGTTGATCCGCCGACACCGATTCCCGTCCCGGCCGGCTGAAGCCTCCTGAACGCCATACCGATAGCGCCAATAGCACGGCCATGAGGGCGACCCAGGGGAGGTTACCGATGTGCGAGTACCAGGTCCGTGCGGTGTACAGATCGATGGTGCGGATGAGAACTCGCTTTTCGCTCACACCGGTGCGCTGGTAGACATCGCCGTCGGGCGAGATGAACGCACTAAAACCCGTCGGTGACGCCTGCACCACCCACCGATGCTGCTCGATCGCCCGCAAGCGCGACGACGCGATCTGCTGGCTCTGCAACACCGTCCAGGTGTAACTGCTGCCGTTCGTCGGGTTGATGATGAACTCGCCGCCGGCTTCGACCCCCTCGTTGACTCTTCCGCCGAAGAACACTTCCCACGAGATGACAGTGGACATTCGAGTCCCATCGGGCAGCTCTAGCACGGCTGGTCCAGTTCCGGCAACGGCGTCGCGCGGCACAAGATCCGTCGGCGCGCCGAGTGCCTGCAGTAATCCGCGCATCGGCATGTACTCGCCAAACGGAACACGCCGAACCTTTTCGTAACGGCTGACGATCTCGCCGTCGGGCGTGACGATCACCTGCGCGTTGAGGAAGTGGTCGCCGTCCTCGGTGTCTTCGGTGATGCCGACCGCGAAGGGTGCACCGATGCGCGCGGCCTCGGCGGCAACCTGTTCCAACTCGTCGCTGCCGGCAAACTGCACGACGTCGATCACGTTCTCTGGCCACACGACCAGGTCGACACTGCCCGGTTCGATCCCGGTGGTTGCCTCCAAGTGGCGAGCGAACACCTCTGCCGCCGACGTATCGCTGGCGCGCGTGCCTTGCGGACCGCCCCCCTGCACGATCGCGACGCGAAGGTCGCGCGTCGAATTTCCATCGGCTTCGGCAAGCGGTGCCAAGACTAGAAACACCAACAACGCGCTTGCCAGACCGGCGACACCGTGCCATTCACCTTTGCTCGTGACGCCGCGCTTGCGCGCGAGTGCGGGCACAACCGGTGATGGGCCCGACAATGCGAATCCGATTTGGAACACGAACCACGTCAGCAGCACTGCGCCGCCGACGCGGCCAACTGTTGCGAACGGGCCAGCTGCCTGACTGATCGGAAGGCTGGCAAGCGGAACTCCTCCAAACGGAAAACAGAACCTCAAGGCTTCAGCCAGTGTGTGCGCGGCCGGCCGGCCGATCACCCGCCAAGGACCGCGCGGCGCGGCCCATGCCGCCACCGCGTGAAAGCCAGCAAACAAGGTCGCCGTGATGAGATACCCGGGAATCGTTAGGAACCACATCCAGCACAAGCCCGGCAGTAGCCAGGCCGCCGCGAACGACCAACCGGTGGCGAGCCGCTCTCTTCCGGTGGCTGCCTTCTGAGCTGCGGTTTCGTAGACCGCGATGCCAACAAAAGCGAGTGGCCAGAACCCCCATGGAGGAAGCGACGCCGCGACCAATAGACCGCCGAGCGCACTGGTCAGAGCTCGCCGATGGGGAAGGAATCGTTGGAGGCTTGGGCGTATCGACACGACGCGTGGACGCTACTTTGACGTTTCAGCGGTGAGCATGGATAGGCCAGCTGGCCTGGTGATTTGTAGCGACTTCAGCACACGACGTGGGTGTCGTTGAGAAAACATTGACCACCTAGAGTATTGCCCTCTCTTTGATTGTCACCTAGGGTGGCGACAACACAACCAGAGAGGGCGGTTTCAAAAGTGTCAACGAATCAAGGGGTCTTCAAGTCGCGAGTGCGCCATCTCATTTCGGCGCTGCTTGCCGTCGTCGGTCTTGTGACGATCATTCCCGCGTTCAGCGGATTGGCGAGCGCTCACCACGCGGAAGGCAGCGCCAGCGTGAACTGTGCCTCCGGGATCATTTCGTACACGGCCGTGGCATGGGCGGGTAACGCCGACAACCCGAACACGCAGGCGAACGAATACGTCCTCTCACGAACGAACACCAGCGTGAAGGTATGGGTCGTGATCACCGGGGGAAGCGGCAGCGCTCCCGCAGCTAAATTCGGCGAGTTCAAGACGAGCAATAGCTACTCCTTCTCGGGAACGTTCACATGGCCCACGGGCGCGACCAAAATCAACGTCAATTTCCAAGCCATAAACAATTGGGCCAACGGAGCGAGTCCGGGCGGCGTGTGGACCAAGTCCCTCGAGCCCACGGGTGGTTGTGGAACGACCACGACCACGACTGCGGCCACTACGACAACGACTGCGGCTACTACGACAACGGTGCCCGGTACGACGACCACGACGACTGCGGCCACCACGACAACGACTGCGGCGACTACGACAACGACTGCCGCGACCACCACCACAACCGATCCGGCGGTGACGACGACAACGGTGCCCGGTACGACGACCACGACGACGGTGCACGGCACGACCACCACGATTCCGACCGGGACGCTGCCCGAACAGCAATTGCCAAGTACTGGCGGTGGCGGGTCGGATTCGATGCTCTCGATCGCGTTCGGGCTCGCCTGCATCGGCACTGCCCTGCTGCTGAGCCGGCCGCGGTTGCCGAGGCGTTGGCGAGGACTAACTGGGTGATGTGTTGGGGTTGGCTAGTAGCAGCCGGGTGAAGCCGGCTGCTACTCAGCCGCTCACTACCTTGCCGTTTAACTACCTTGCCGTTTAACTACCCGGCCAGTTGCAGGAAGACCACGATTCGCTCCGTCGTTTTACCGGGGGGATTGCACGCGAAGAGGGTGCCGGTATACGCGTTCGTTTGGTCGACGATCCACATCGAATCGGGCGTCACGATCTGCGTCTGCGTCACGTGGTACACGAAACGGCCGGCATCGGTGGTGAAGATCACTTCGTCGCCCGGCAGCAACTGTTCGAGGTGGCGAAACGGCTTGAGATGGCTCACTCGGTGCCCGCCGACGACGACGTTGCCGATCATGCCCGGCATCGCCGTGCCCGGCCAGTGACCGGGGGCCTGGTCGAGCGTGCTGAGCGCGATTCCTTCGAGCAGTGAGCTATTGAGGCCTAGTCGCGGGATCTCGATGGTGCCCAACTCGATTGACGGCTCCGTAACACCCAGGACGGGAGGCGGCTCTGGCACTGGGAGCGCGACGGTCGTGGTGGTCGATGCCAGTGAAGTAGTCGATGCTTCCGTCGTAGTTGCTCGGGTTGTCGTCGGTCGCCGTGGCTGCGTCGTGTGAGTTGTTGCAACAGACGAATCACCAACGGCTCGCGGCTCGCTGCTGCAAGCTGCCAACAGCAGTGCAATGAGTGCCACGTCGAACACTGAACGTCGAGTAACCATGGCCTTCAGTGTGCCAGCGCTTGGCGGTTACCGGCTCGGGCGGCACCCTCGATGCCGGATCGGATGCACGCAGGTATCCCGATGCCGTGGTAGCTGGCACCGGCCAGCACGAGGCCCGCGGGAAGTGTGCGGGTCGCCTCCGCAACCAGTTCGGAGTGATGTGGGCGATATTGCGGAAACGCCGCCGGCCAGCGTGAGATACGAACATGCGACGGCTGCAACGAGACTCCGAGGTGCAGGCTCACTTCGTCGATCGCGGCGGCAGTGACCTGTTCGTCGGTCAGTTGTAGAACGGGCAGGCCATCGCGGCCGAGCGACACGCGCAGCACAACGGAATCGTCGACGTGCCACTGTGTCCACTTCTGCGATCCGAAGGAAACCGCAGTCACAAGGTGTTGTTTCGGTTTCGGCACCAGATAGCCACTGAGCCCGTCGAGTCGGCTTGGCCAATCGGTGACGGGCACCGCCAGGCACACGATTGCAACGTCGGCCGTCGGGATCGTCGCGAGCGTGCGTGCCGAGTCGGGCGCCACGCTTGATAACAGTTTCGCCGCGGTCGCCGCTGGGGACGCAAGCACGACCGAGTCGAATCTTTCACCGTTCACTCGCCAACCAGCACCATCCGCGGCTAGTTCTGTAACCGGCGCGTTGGTGCGCACTTCGCCACCGGCCGACGCGATCGCTTCAGCGATGGCAGTCGTCAGCATGCCCATGCCGCCGGACGGTGTATAGAAAATTGGGCCGGACGCGGCGACTGCACTTGCCTTCGCTTTGCGCCCGGCAAGCAAAATGCTGCGCGATGAGCTAGCGAGATCCGCGATCTGGGGGACGGCGGCGAGACTGAAGCGATCGGTGTCGGCGGCGTAGATGCTCCCCACCAGCGGATCGACCAGTCGCAGGTGAACCTGATCACCGAAGCGGGCGCGCACGAATGTGCCCAACGAGTCGGGTGCTATCGAGGTTCGCCGACGAAACGGTTCGCTGGCTGCCCGAAATTTTCCGCGCCAGCTGAGCAGCGACGAACGAGCGAGCGCGAGCACCTCGGTCGGCAGTCCGAGCAGCAGTGCCTCCGGAATCGTATGGAGCTCGTCCCAAAGCACCGCTGCGCGCGACGCTGCCGGTGAAACCAACTGATCGCCAAGACCGACAGCGCGCGCCAACGCGGTGCCCCACGGAACGCGGGCGAGGAACGCGTCCGCTCCTTCGTCGATTGCAGAGTTTCCCGCGAACGCGGTCGTGAGAATTTTGCCGCCAACGCGATCGCTCGCCTCGAAGACAACTACATAGTGAACGTCAGGCCCGCACGGTTCAGCACCTGAGACTGCCGCGTGAGCGGCGGCGAGGCCAGTAATGCCACCACCAACGACTGCAACCCGTCTCGTCTCACTGGCCATCGGCCACCGCCGTCACTCTCGCTGCCAATGCGGCCATGACTGTCGGATCGTCGTTCACACACGCAGTCCGGGCGAACGAAATTCCGTGATCGGCGGCGTGAGTGGCCGCCCGGACATCGAGGTCGTACAACACTTCGAGATGGTCGGCGACAAAACCGACGGCGCACACAAGGATGCCGCGCGTTTGGTTGGCGTGGTTCTCCGCGTCGCTCAATTCATCGATCACCTGCAGAATGTCGGGGCCAAGCCACGGCTCCGGAGTTCGGCTGGCGCTCTGCCATGCCGTTGCCCACTGACTCCAATCATTCAAGCCAGCTGCTGCGGCCACGGCCACGGCCGTTGCGCGCACTTCGTCGGCGTAACGCTCGCCCTCGATAGTGAGCACGCGTCGCGGCAACGAGTGCGCGGTGAACACCACCTTTGTGTTTTTCGGCATCGTCGCCAACTGCGCCCGCACCTGCGCGGCGGTGAACTGCACAAATGCCGGTTCTGTGGCCCAGCTCTCGATGCCGGTTACTTCGACACCGAGCGGTTTGGCTGCGGCCTTCGCCCGCGCCAAATACTCACCGACCGACAGCGCCGAATAGTGAGGTGCCGCGACCAGCGCAACGACACGTCGAAAACCCTCGCCGGCAAGGGTGGAGACTGCCGTTTCGATGCGAGGTTCGGCGTGCTTCAACCCGAGCGCGACGTGGTATTGGCCGGGAGCCGCAGCGTCGAGCACCGACTGCAGCGCATCCCGTTGCGCTTCCGTGCGGGCCACGAGCGGACTGAGGCCGCCGATTGCTTCGTAGCGCGCGGTCAGTTCGGCGAGTTGCTCGTCGGTCGGTGGCCGGCCACGGCGGATGTCGGTGTAGTACGCCGCGATCTCGCTCGAGTGTCGCGGGGTTCCGTACGCCATCAGCAGCACCGCGGTGCGGGATGAATTGCTCATGGCTGGTGGACCAGCTTCACGATCGCCGCGAGCACATCTGGGTCAGTGTCGGGGTGCACGCCGTGACCGAGATTGAAAATGTGACCCGCGTGACCCTTGCCGTTCGAGGTCATGTTGTCGGCGAGCACCGCACGCGTTCCGTCGAGCGCCGCTTCGGTGCCGCGGAGCACGACGGCCGGATCGAGATTGCCCTGCACCACGAGTCCATCGCCCATTCGACGCCGCGCCTGTGCGATCGATGTACGCCAGTCGAGACCCAGCACTGCTGG
>JANWKM010000013.1 GCA_025451395.1 Ilumatobacteraceae bacterium | reverse complement strand
GTCCATCTCCGGCCCGATGATCGAGTTCCCCGACCCCGTCCCGATCACCACCAAGTCATATTCAGTTGTCACCCCGCCAGTGTGCCCTCCGAATCCCCCCGCCACGAGCCTTCTGCGGTTGGGCGCGGATCAGGCGGCGCTGCCTCGCTGGCGAAGAATGATTGACACGTCACGAATCGCGTCGGCAAGGTCGCCTTGAACATCGATCTTCGATACGCGGGGTACCGCCCACCCGACGGCGATCGCCTTTCGGTCGCGGTTGGCATCACGGTGCCGCTCCTCTACCCGGCATGCCACGCTGGATCGTCGACCTCCAGACCGACTTGCCACTGCGGCCAACCGAAGTCGAGATGGATTACTCGCCCGCCGCCGAGGTCTACGGGGCACTGAGTTAACACCGATGGGAGTCGCTGGCGTTCGATCTCTTCCAGCACTCGAAGTTCGAGATCGGACTGCAGCGCCGCACGCCATTTCGGTCGCGACGCGATGACCTCGGCCATGGTGTGCGTACCAGGACGGTTGGGATGCGCAAGTCTGATGTGGGTGTCCAAAATCGTTCCGAGCGTGCATCGCTTGTCGTGCAGCAACTGCTCCATCGCCGATCGACACGCTGAGAAGCCGAGCATGTCAGCGCTATCGAACAGAGTCCGCGGCGGGCTTGTTAGCCGGATGCCATCCGGCCGAACGACAATGTCGACGGGATCGATCCTGCGGCATCGATGCACGACCGCTCCCGGCAGATTTGGCGATGAACCGCGCGGGACCAAGACATGGATCCGACGATCCTCGACACGGCGGAAGCCCCAGATTCGTGCCGCCGTCGTGAAGCCCACAACCGCGTCGGGGTTACCCACGCAGATTGCGGTCAATTTCTGCAGCTCGTCGTCGGGCCATTGACGTCCGCGATAGACGCCGAGCTGCATCCGCACCAGCTCGTCGCGCGCCACCATGCGCTTCAGAGTGCTTTTCGAGCATCCGAGACTCATGAGTTTTGTTCCACAGATCACGCCGTTGTGACTGCGCAGCCAATCGTCGAACGCCTTCTTCCAATTTGGCATGGGCTTCCTTCGATGCTCAGCGGGAAGCCAACGCGCACCATATCGACCGAGAGTCCGAAATCGCCTGACACCTCCCCGCGCACGTGGGTGCGGCTTGGTGTCAGGAATGACCCCTCGGCGCACCCGTGGGCGCGGCCGGGGGTCAAATGTCGGGGGTACTGTCGGCGCGTGAGTGCCGCCGAGGAAGAGTTTGTCGAGATTACCGATGGCGGGACGCTTTGGCGGTTCGAGCGCGATTTTCTCGAGTCGAATTGGGCGTGTTTGTGGGGGCGTGGGTGCAGGGGGATCCTGGATCACGCGGCGGAGGAGTTGATGCAGGGTTGCTGCTCGGTCGGTGCCGAGATGGCCGACGAGGAAGAGGCGATGACGATCTCGGCGTTGGCGGCCACGCTTCCGGCGCACATCTGGCAGCACCGCGCGCGACGCGACGCGGACGATGTGTTCAGCAACGACGAGCGTCGCAACACGAAGCTGGTCGACGGTGCGTGCATCTTCTTGAATCGACCGGGCTTCGCCGGTGGCGTCGGGTGCGCGCTGCACATCGCGGCCGACGCGGCGGGTGAATCGCCCACCGAATGGAAGCCGTCGGTGTGCTGGCAGCTACCGATCCGCGTGGACTGGGAGGATCATGGCGACATCGAGCACGCGACTGTCCGACGATGGTCGCGCGCCGATTGGGGCAACGAAGGCAAGACGATGGCGTGGTGTTGCACGGAAGGCGCCGAGGCCTATGTCGGAGATCAACCGGTTGTCGACTCGTTGGCCGCCGAGTTGGCCACCATCGCTGGTGAAACGGTCTACGTGCAGTTGCGCGCCCGACTCAGCGAACGACAGTCGGAAACGTGACCGTCGCCTCGGCGAGGCGGCGACATGCGCGACGCTCGCGACGGATCGGCCACCAGTCGTAGAGCAAGATCTCCAGCGGCTTCCACATCGACACCCAACCGAGCACCGACAGTCCATCGTGGATGACCTGGATCACTGGGTTCCCGCTGCTGCCGATGGCACGTGACGCAGCGTTGAACCCGGCGATCGCAAAGATGCCGATCAGCAAGCTGAAGCGACCTTGGCGCAGCAGCTTGCGCAACTGACGGTCGGCCTGCCATTCGCGATACTCGAAGTGGTTGTGCAGCCCGATGACGATCGCCTGCTCGCGTCCGGCGAACCTGCCATCGGCGACGAGAATCTCGACGGTGATCGGTTCGTCCTTCTCGAGGTCTTCCGCCCACTCTTCGATCCAGTCGGCGACCTCCTGGTTGAGCGAGCGTTCTTCGAGCGGCGTCGGGTCCATTGGGTTGAAGATGTGCTCGACAGTCGCAACACGCACCTGTATCGGACTTTCCTGCAGCTCATCGCGCGTGCGCGGCCAGTTTCGTTGTTCCATTGCTCAGCCGTTCGGTCGTTCAGCCATGTCGTTCAGCCATGTCGTTCAGCCATTCTTCGGTAGTTCCGCCCACGTTTTCACGCGATCGTCGTTGGGCTCCTTGGGCAGGCCAAGCACACGCTCGCCGAGAATGTTGCGTTGCACCTGATCGGTACCGCCGTAGATCGGTGGCGCCTGCGCGAACAACGCCATCTCGGTGACGTACGCAAGCATCGGTTGACCGGTGGCTCTGTCGAGTGTGACGCGATCCTTCGCGTTGTACGCGTGCAACATGCCGCCGGCACCAGCAATGCGCAGCCCGAGGTCGCGGCTCTGGCGCATGATCTCGCTCATTGACAACTTGGCGATGTTCGGCGCACCCGCGACCTCGCGGCCGGCCGCCTTCTCGGACTTCACGCGCAGCGACGTCATGCGGCCGACCTCGGTCAGCGTGTGCAGGCGCATCAGGTCCTGGCGCACAATCGCATCCTTGATCGAACCGCTCGCAGTCGCCAACTGGACGAACAACTGCTCGGCACCCGCCGCCATCGCCCCGCCACCACCACTCCCGCCCGACGGCCCGACCTCGCGCACGAAACTGCCGACGCGCTTCGACAAGTCGCCGGCGACACTTCCGGGGCTGGCGATCGACATCGCGGTGTAACCACCTGCGCCAAGGCCCGAGCGCTCGAACATTAGCGTCGTATTCGCGACCGCCCAACCGTTGTTGGTGCCACCGATGATCGCGTCGTCGGGCACACGCACATCGCTGAGGAACACCTCACTAAACAGCGATCGCCCCGTCATCTCGCGCAACGGTCGCACCTCGACACCCGCCTGCCTCATCGGGCACGCGAACCACGTGATGCCCTTGTGCTTGGGAACATTCGGATCGGTGCGCGCGATCAGCATCCCCATGTCGGCAATCTGGCCGGCGCTGGTCCAAACCTTCTGTCCGTTCACCAACCACTCATCGCCGTCTTTCACCGCCTTGCAACCGAGACCGGCCAAGTCGCTGCCCGCACCCGGTTCGCTGAACAGCTGACACCACGCCTGCTGTCCGGTGACGATCGGCAACACGTACTGCTCGATGTGCTCCGGCGTGCCGTGCACGGCGATCGTCGGCGCCGCCAACATCATTCCGAGCCCGCCGGGCGCGGCGACGGCACCACGCTTCACGATGCGATGGCCAACGGCACTCGCCTCGCTACGCGACAACCCCTTGCCGTACGCATGCGGCGGCAGACCCGGCGCCGCCCACCCCGCCGCACCCAGCAGCTGCCACCACTGCGCCACGGTCAACTCGGGATCCCAGTTGGCATCGAGCCACCCGTCGAGCTCGTCCAGGGTGTCGGCCATGCGTTAACAGTAACGTCGAGGCATGGCAGGCAAGTTGTTGGGCAAGGCGATGGCACGTGCAACGGAGTTCGCGCAACGACTAAAGACGGAGTACGCCGCTGGCAAAGCCGGCGACCCCGAAGTTAACGACGAGGACGACGCCGAACAAGTCGCCAGTGCGATGCGCCGCGTCGATTGGGCGAAAGTGCGCGCCGCGACCAGCGAGCGCAGCGCCGATGCCGTCGCGGCGATGCGTTCAATGGCCGCCGAGGTTGACTGGGCCAAGGTGCAACCGGTCGCCGCGAAGGTCTCGAGTGCATTGATGGCTGCCGTCGCCTCCGGCCAACTCGGCGTCGGCGGACGCTTGGGCGGCACCGTCGCGCGGGCGATCATCAACGATCGCAACCTGGCTCAGAGGGTGAGCACGGAACTCGTCAAACAAGAGCAACCGATGCCGCCCGACTTTCGCAACGTGATCGACGTCACCGCGACCGACAGTTAACGGTAAGCGGGGTTGATCGGGCCGGCCGAGGCGAACTTCAACCGTTTCAGCAGCACGGCGTTGACCGCCACGAGAAAACTTGAACCCGACATTGAGAGCGCTGCGATCTCGGGTCGAAGTGTGAATCCGAAGGCTGGCTCAAAGACGCCAGCAGCGATCGGAAGGGCGAGAGCGTTGTAGCCGATCGCCCACCCGAGGTTCTGACGCATTTTGCGCACCGTTCCGCGACCAATCTCCAGCGCGATTGCAACGTCGAGAGGGTCGCTTCGCATCAGCACTAGATCGGCGGTTTCGATCGCGACGTCGGTGCCTGCGCCAATGGCAATGCCGACATCAGCTTGAGCGAGTGCCGGCGCATCGTTGACACCGTCGCCGACCATCGCGACTTTGCGACCCTGCGACTGCAGCTCAGTGATCTTGGATGCCTTGTCGCTGGGAAGCACTTCCGCGATCACCGTCGTGACGCCGAGAAGCGAACCAATTCGTTTTGCGGTCGCCTCGTTATCTCCCGTCAGCATCACGACCTCGATGCCGAGTTCTCTCAGCGCGGTGACGGCTGCGGCCGCTGTTGGTCGCGGAGCGTCGGCCAACGCAATCAGGCCAGCGGCGACTCCGTCGACAGCGACGGCAACCACAGTCCGGCCATCGCCGGAAAGCTCCGCCCGGCGAGCCGCAAGTGTGCCGAGGTCGATGCGTTCGCGGTCCATCAGTCGCGTGTTGCCGACGGCGATGCGGCGACCGTCGACTGTCGAGACCGCTCCATGACCTGGCACGCTGTCGAACTGTTCGGCGCGAAATGTCGGAACACCGCGTCGCTCAGCTTCAGCGACAATCGCTTGCGCCAGCGGATGTTCACTCTCGCGCTCGACCGCCGCCACCAATGCAAGGAGTCGATCTTCCTCGATGCCCTCGACGATGACATCCGTAACCTCGGGTTCGCCTTTGGTCAAGGTGCCGGTCTTATCCATCACGACGGTGTCGATGTGTGCGGAGGACTCGATCGCCATTGCATTCTTGAAGAGCACACCGCGTCGAGCTCCTAGGCCAGAGCCGACCATGATCGCCGTCGGTGTCGCAAGGCCAAGCGCGTCGGGGCAGGTGATTACAACGACGGTAATTGCGAACAGGATGGCTTCATTCACCGGTCGTCCGACGAACACGCTCCAGATGACGAACGTGACGGTTCCGCCGAGAAGCGCAACGAAGACGAGCCAGAACGCCGCTCGGTCGGCAAGGCGTTGGCCCGGCGCTTTGGAGTTCTGGGCCTCCTGCACGAGTAGCACGATCTGCGCAAGGGCAGTGTCGGCACCAACTTTGGTCGCACGAACACGAAGTGTGCCCGTCGTGTTAACGGTCGCCCCGATCACTGCGTCGCCGAACACCTTGTGTACCGGAAGACTCTCGCCGGTCACCATCGACTCGTCGATGTCACTCTCGCCTTCCTCGACCACGCCATCGACAGCGAGCTTCGACCCCGGTCGAACCAGCAGAAGGTCGCCGGCGGTCACCTCGGAGGTAGGCACATCAACAGCCTCTTCGCCGCGGATGACCGTAGCCATCGGTGGGGCGAGGTTTAGCAGTGCCCTGATCGCTTCATTGGCACCGCCACGTGCGCGCATTTCGAACCAATGTCCGAGCAGCACAAACGCGGAAAGAACTGTTGCTGCCTCATAGAACACTTCGCCGCCGCCGGTGAGGGTGACGCCGAGCGAGTACAACCAACCGGCACCGACGCCTACCGCGACGAGAACCATCATGTCGAGCGTGTGAGCACGCAACGCACGATAGGCACCGTCGAAGAAGATCCAGGCTGCGTAGAAGATGACCGGCAGGCTCAGCAGCAGTTGGAAGACATCGTCGCGCAGACCGAACGGCGCAGCGGTGTGGAATTCGAAAACGTCGCGCCCGATTGACGACCACAACAAAATGGGCATGGAAAATAACGCTGCAATCAAGAAGCGACGCCGCATGTCGGCGACCATGTCGGCCATCGACATGCTGCTGTGGCCGCCGTGGCCCATCATCTCGTGTGAAGACTCAGTGATTCAACACATCCAAACGACTGCGGTACTCGTCGGCTTCGATCTCGCCGCGAGCAAGGCGCTCCGCAAGGATTTGTTGCGCGGACGGACTCCCCTCACGGGGTCGCCGAAATACGGTGACACCGAGCGCGATGAGTCCGCCCCAGAAGATGACCATCATGATCGCCATCCACCACCAACCGCCGCCGCCCATACCGTCGTACCAGTTACCGTTGTGCATCGCGCACCTCCGTAATCGCTTATCTCATCAGCATTTTATGGCGCACCCCAGTGGATCTACCAGGTACTAAAGTCCTTCTCGATCACGACGATGCCGTGGTCGCTGACGGTGAATCGGTCGGCATCGGCGGCGCGATCGAAGCCCACCTGCGCACCCGGTGGCACCTGCACGTTCTTGTCGATGATGCACCGCCTGACACACGCGCCGGCACCGATGCGGACTCCGGGGAAGAGAATGCTGTCGGTGACCTCCGCGTCGTGATGAACACGCACGCCTGGCGAAGCGATCGAGCGCTCGACGTGACCGCCCGAGACGATTGACCCCGCACACAACAGGCTGCCGTCGACGAACGACATCTCGCCATTTTCGCCACGCGACACCTTCGCCGGTGGAAGCGGATCGTGATTGGTGAATACTGGCCACTTCGGGTTGTACAGGTCGAACACCGGCAATGGTGAGAGCAGGTCCATGTTCGCATCGAAGTATGAATCGATGGTGCCGACGTCGCGCCAGTAACCCAGCTCACGATCGTGCTGACCGGGCACAACGTTGGTGGAGAAGTCGTACACATGCGCCACACCGGAAGCGGTGAGTGCGGGAATGATGTGTGCACCGACGTCGGTGTACGCATCGTCTTGGCCGGCCGGTGTGACGATGTCGACCAACGTCTCGGTGGTGAAGACGTAGTTGCCCATACTGGCGAGGCACCGCGTCGGATCGCCGGCCATCGTCGGCGGGTTCGTTGACTTCTCGTGGAACGCCTTGATGCGACTGCCGCGCCCAGACTCGATCACGCCGAACGACTTGGCAGCCTCCAGGCTGACGGGAATCGCGGCGACCGTCACGCCCGCACCGGTGAACACATGATGGTCGACCATCTGGCGCACATCCATGCGATAGATGTGGTCGGCACCAAACACGCACACGATGTCGGGTGTCTCGTCGCCGATCAGGTTCAGGTTCTGGTAGATCGCATCCGCGGACCCGGCAAACCAATGCGGCCCGTGCCGCATCTGCGCGGGCACCGGGGTCACGTAGTTGCCGAGCAGGCTGCTGAAGCGCCATGTGGCACTGATGTGGCGGTCGAGGCTGTGGCTCTTGTATTGCGTCAGCACGACGATCTTCAAGTAGCGCGAATTCGCGAAGTTCGACAACACGAAGTCGATGATGCGGTAGCTGCCACCGAACGGAACAGCCGGCTTAGCGCGGTCGGCCGTGAGCGGCAACATGCGCTTGCCCTCGCCGCCGGCCAGCAGAATCACCAGCACCTTCGGTTCGGACATGACCGAAATGTACCCTCAAAGTCGTGAACGTGCTGTTCGTCACCTCGGAGTGCTACCCACTGGTGAAGACGGGCGGACTTGCCGACGTCACCGGCGCTTTGCCCCTGACGTTGGCCGACGTCGGCGTCGATGCGCGCGTGTTGTTGCCCGCCTACACCGGCGTGCTCGAACAGCTCGCAACCAGCCACGTTGTGGCGGTCATCGACGATCTATTCGATGGCGCTGCCACGGTGATGGAGGGTGTAACCGCCGCTGGATTGAAGGTCACGCTCGTTGACGCACCCCATCTCTACCAGCGCGCCGGCGGCCTGTATGGCGACGCCGATGGGCGCGACTGGCCGGACAATCATCTGCGCTTCGGGGCGTTGTCGTGGGTCGCTGCCGAGATCGCAGGCGGGCGCATTGGCAAATGGCGGCCCGACGTGGTTCACCTTCACGATTGGCATGCGGCGCTCACGGCCGCGTATATGCACTTCGACTCCTCTAGCCACGGCAACACGGCGCGGCGTCCGGCAACGTTGTTGACGATTCACAATCTTGCGTTTCAAGGACTGTTCCCGAAGGCGCTGCTAACCGAGCTGCGACTACCCGAAGCTGCACTCGCGGAGGGCGGCCTCGGGCATTGGGACAAGCTGAGCGTCCTGAAGGCTGGCGTGCGTTGGTGCGACGCGGTCAGCACGGTCAGCCCGACGTATGCGCGCGAGATCGTGACGCCCGAGAACGGAATGGGGTTCGATGAAGCACTCAACGAGCGCGCCGATCCGCTGATCGGAATCGTCAACGGCATCGACCTCGACGTGTGGAATCCGCAAACCGATCCGCACATCGCTGTCAATTACTCGCTGGATACGACATCCGTAAAGGCACGCAACAAGTCCGCGCTACAACGCGAGAT
>JANWKM010000012.1 GCA_025451395.1 Ilumatobacteraceae bacterium | reverse complement strand
CGTCGACTTGAAGACCGTTCGTGACGCCGTCGATTACGTGTACGGCCGTGTCAAGGGCAGCTGAGCGCCCTGCTGTCCGACAACGCGCTCGCTGACCTTCAAGACCGTCTCGCTCACTACTTCGCCGATCCGGAGTTGTTGAGACGGGCACTCGCGCATCGAAGTTGGTGCGCGGAGGTTGGCGGCGGCGAACTGAATGGTGAACGGCCCAGCAACGAACGGTTGGAGTTTCTGGGTGACGCGGTACTCGGCTGGGTGGTCGCGTCGATGGCGTATCGCGAGCACACCGAACTTGCAGAGGGCAAGCTCACCGACTTGCGCAAGAGCGTAGTGAACGCGGCGACGCTTGCCCAGGTCGCGCAAGAGATCGAGCTGGGTCCGTGTTTGTTGCTCGGCCGTGGGGAAGATGCTGCGGGCGGTCGCACCAAGCCATCGATACTCAGTGATGCGCTCGAAGCAGTTTTCGGTGCGGTCTATCTCGATGGCGGCACCGAGGCCGCGCGACTACTGATCGAACGGTTGCTTGGCCCGCGCATGAAGGTGGCCGCGGAACGTCTTGATCGGCTCGACTACAAGACGGTGCTGCAGGAACTGACGGCGCGCCTGTTCGATAGCGCTCCGGTGTATGTGCTCAGCGAGACTGGGCCCGATCATCAGAAGAGTTTCTCGGCGACGGTCATCATTTCGGGAAAGCCGACTGGCACGGGTGAAGGTCGGTCGAAGAAGTTGGCCGAGCAAGCGGCCGCGGAACAGGCGTGGCTTGCTCTGTCCGACTCAAGCGCGGAGTAACGGTGCCAGAGCTGCCCGAAGTCGAGACAGTGCGTCGTGGCCTGGAGGCGCAGGTTGTCGGTCGGCGGATCACGAAGGTGGAGGTCGGGCGCGAGCGAACTGTTCGACGTACGTCGGCGCGCAGCGTGATCGACGGGTTGACCGGAGCGACCATCACCGCGGTCAACCGGCGCGGTAAGTACTTGCTGTGCCCGTTGGACTCTGGCGACGAGCTGATGATGCACCTGCGTATGAGCGGTCGATTGCTGGTCGCTCCGGCGGGTGCAGAGCGTCCACCGCACACGCACGTCGTCATGCATCTGGCCGGTAAACCCGCTGAGGAGTTGTGGTTCGTCGACCCGCGCACGTTCGGTGAAGTAGTCGTGTTCGACCCGCGCAACGTCGCGGTGGAGATCCCCGAGGTCGCCAAGATGGGTGTGGATCCGATCGCCGACGGATTGACTCGCAAGCAATTCAGCGAACTACTCCGTCGCCGCGCGCGCCAGATCAAGGCGTTGCTGCTCGATCAGCACGTCGTCGCCGGCATCGGCAACATCTACTGCGACGAGGCGCTGCATCTCGCCGGCGTGCGATGGGATCGGCGATCCAACGAGGTCACGCCGCGCGAAACCACCAAACTGCACACCGCGATCATGCGCGTGCTCGGCGAAGCGATCGAAGCAGGTGGCAGCACGCTTGCCGATACGCAATACGTAGGCGTCGATGGTGCAGGTGGCTGGTTCCAACTGCACCACCGGGTTTACGACAGGGCGGGCCAACGGTGCCTCACCTGTCGCAAGGCAAACATCGTTCGAGTCGCCGTCGCCGGTCGCGGTACCCACTTCTGCCCTCGGTGCCAGCACTGATGTCGGAAACGCGGGCTGCCGTCGCGGTTCTATTAGGGTCGCCCACGTCGTGTTCTTGAAATCCCTCACCCTCAAAGGATTCAAGTCGTTCGCGGACTCCACCACGCTGAACCTCGAGCCAGGCGTGACAGTTGTTGTCGGCCCGAATGGCTCGGGCAAATCGAACGTCGTCGACGCGGTGGCGTGGGTGCTCGGCGCGCAAGCACCAAGCGCGATGCGCAGTCAAAAGATGGACGACGTCATCTTTTCCGGCACTGCAACGCGACCCGCGCTCGGACGTGCCGAGGTGACGCTTACGCTCGACAACTCGTCGGGCCTGCTGCCGATCGAATTCACGGAGGTGACGGTCACGCGCACGCTGTTCCGCGCCGGCGAGACCGAGTACGCGATCAACGGGGTCGCCTGCCGGCTGCTCGACGTGCAAGAACTTCTGAGCGACGCAGGTGTCGGCCGCCAACAACACGTGATCGTCAGTCAGGGCCAGATCGATGCAGTTCTGAACTCGCGACCCGAGGAACGCCGAGGCCTTCTCGAAGAAGCCGCCGGCGTTCTCAAGTTCCGCAAACGCAAGGAAAAAGCCGAACGCCGCCTCGATGCCACCGAGGCCAGCCTGCTGCGTGTACAGGACCTGTTGCGTGAGGTACGCCGCCAGCTGCGCCCACTCGAGCGCCAAGCAGAAGCGGCGCGGCGGTACGGCGATCTCGTCGGCGAATTGAACGCGCTGAAAATCTTCGTGTCCGGACGCGAGATCGCGGCTCAACGCGCCCGCCTCACGGCACTTGCGAGCGAAACCATCAGCAGACGGGCGCAGGATCAAGCGCTGCGCGCCGAGCTCGCTGCGCTCGACACCGGAGTGCTCGCGGCCGAGGCCGAACTGACCGCGCGTGGCGACACCGACCTGAGCGACGAGATGGTGCGCGTCGAGCAATTGCGCGAGCGCGCTCGCGGTATCGCCGCGGTGCTCGTCGAGCGCCGCCGCTCGATGGAGCGCGACCGCGGGCAGCTGATGGATTCGGGTGTCATCGCCAATCTGGAAGCCGATGCGCAGGAGTTACGCACCGATCTCATGGCCGTTGAAGCCGAGCTCGGCGGGTTGGGTGCCGAGGAGGAATCGCGCGGCGAAGAGGAACGAGCCTTCGACCTGCAGCGGCGCGAAACACTGGCGTCGATCGATGGCATCGTCTCCAGCACGTCTGCTGCCAGCGCGGCGGCCGAGGTGCGCGGCGAGTTGCGGTCAATGCGTTCAAGCCTGGAACGTGCCGAAGTCGAGTTGCGTCGTCATCGGGCTCGCCTCGAGACATTGCAGCAGCGCGCCCAACGGCTCGACGCCGAGTCCGAGCGACTACGCATCGAATGCGATGCCGCGCAAGAGACAGAGACATCGCTCGTCGAGGATGTTGCTGCGGCCGAGGCGCGGCGATTGTCAGCCGATGCCTCGCACGAAGCAGCCGTCGCAGGTCGACAGGACGCGGCGCACGAGGCGTCTCGCTGGAGGGCCCGTGCCGAAGCCCTGCATCTCGCGCTCGAAGGCGCTCGCGCTCGCACCGGTGCCGAGCACCTGGCGACCGTCGATGGCGTGCTCGGCACGATGCTCGACTTGATCGAGATCGATGCCGGCTGGGAGCCGAGCGTCGAAGCCGCGCTCGGCGAGGCACTCGAAGCCGTCGTCGTCGCCACGCCGGATGCGGGACGCCGCGCGCTGCAATCGTTGCAGGCGAACAATGTTCACGGTGCGGTGCTCGCGGTCGGTCCTCGCGTGCGGCATAGTGCCGTGTCGTCGGGTGATGTAGATGGTGGAGACGCGGTCCGTCCGCACGTGCGCAGCCACCACGCTGGCGTTCCCGAACTGCTCGATGCTGTCCTCGGCGGCGCCGTCCGGGTCCAGCGTTGGCAGGACGCGCTTGATTTGGTCATCGGCAATCCGAATGCCGTCGTTGTTACCGCAGCCGGTGACCGCTTTGGCCCGACGGGTTGGCGCATCGGTGCCGCCGGAACCGGTGCCACCGCCGCTGCCCTGGAGGAAGCGACTGAACGCTCGTCGGAGGCCGACGCCGAGTTGGCACACCGCGATGTGGCGCTGGTATCTGCCAAGGTCGAGCTTGACGCAGCTCGCCAACAGGAAACAGACCTGACACGCCGACTCGACTCGCACGACGCGGGCTTCTCTGCCAACAGTGAGGCGTTGGTCAGAGCGCAAGCCGAGAGTCGCGAGGTACAAGCCGAGATTGAAACCGTCGAGCGCGGCCTGAGCGACGCTGACGAGCGCACAGACCGCGAGCGCATCCGCATCGAAGAGTTGGAACAGCTTGTGCCGGCCCTCGAGGCCGACGAGGCCGCCGAAGCCGAGGCCGCAAGGGCGCGCAGTGAAGCGCGTGCACGACTTGAGGCGCAGGGCGCCCTGCTCACCGGCAAACGCCAAGACCTTCAGGTACGTAGTGCAAGCCTTCACGAGCGTCAAGTGTTCTTGCAGCGTCGACTCGCAGAGACCGAACGCCGACTAACGGCCGATGCTGCGGCGCGCACTGAGGCCGCCCAACGCCGCGTCGCGGTCGAACGGAGCATGCAAGCGGTCGAACGGCTTTCGGCTTTGGTCGATGGCCACCGGCGGGAAATCGAAGTACGCCACAACGAACTGCTCGAGATTCGCCGTCGGCAGAGCGACGAAGTGCGCGCCGCGTCGGAACGACTGGAAGCGTTGCGTCGACGCCGTTCGCAAGCCGAGACCGAGTTGGAAGCGACGCGCGAACGCAGCCGCCGGCTCGAACTCGAAGACACAGAGATTCGCGTTCGCCTCGAAGGCACACTCGAATCGCTGCGCCGAGAACACGACCTCGAACCTGAAGTGGCGGAAGCGGCCTCGATGCCTGCGATTCCGGAAGGAACCAACCCGGCCGCTCGCGTGCGCGATCTTGAACGCGAACTGCGTTTGATGGGACCGATCAACCCGTTGGCGTTGGAGGAGTTCAATGAACTGAAGGAGCGTCATCAGTTCCTTGAAACGCAGCTCGAGGATGTGCGCACTACCCGTCGCGATCTCATGCGCGTCGTAAAGGCGGTCGATCTCGAAATCCAAACCGTGTTCTCGGCTGCGTTCGCGGATGTCAGCACGCACTTCACGACGCTGTTCGCCACGCTATTTCCGGGTGGAACCGGCAAGTTGATGCTGACCAACCCCGACGACTTGTTGAATACGGGTGTCGAGGTAGAAGCGAAGCCTGGTGGCAAGAACGTCAAGAAGCTGTCGCTGCTCTCCGGCGGTGAGCGGAGCTTGACCGCGCTCGCGTTCTTGTTCGCAGTTTTCCGCAGTCGGCCATCGCCCTTCTATGTGATGGACGAAGTCGAGGCCGCGCTCGACGACGTCAACCTGCACCGCTTCCTTGGCCTCATCGACGAATTCCGGCGTGAAGCGCAACTCCTTATCGTCAGCCACCAGAAGCGAACGATGGAGGCCGGCGACAGCTTGCTGGGAGTCAGCATGCAGCCAGGCGGTTCGTCGAAGGTCGTGGTCGAGCGGGTCAGCAGCTCTGCATAGCACGCGAGCGGCTTCGACTAGCCTCGCGGACTTCACCGCCATGTCGACTTCTGATACTCCCGCAATCCAACTTGTCGGCCTGCACAAGGCGTTCGGCAGCGGCGACCATGAGGTCGTCGCGGTCGAGTCCGTCGATCTCAGCATCGAGGCAGGGGAGTTCTTCTCGCTACTCGGCCCCTCGGGTAGCGGCAAGACCACGGTGCTGCGCATGATTGCCGGCTTTGAGACGCCGACTTCGGGCGCCGTGTTGTTGGCGGGCCGCGACGTCACTCACGAAGCGCCGTACGACCGCGACGTCAACACCGTTTTTCAGGACTACGCCCTGTTCCCGCATATGACCGTGCAGCAAAACGTGGAGTACGGCTTGAAGGTGAAGCGAGTCGCCAGGGCCGAGCGTCAGCAGCGAGCCGTAGAAGCACTCGAGAACGTGCGCCTCGCTGATTTCGGACGTCGCAAGCCGAGCCAGCTCAGCGGTGGGCAGCGTCAACGTGTCGCCCTCGCGAGAGCACTTGTCAACAGACCGAAAGTGCTGCTGCTCGACGAACCATTGGGCGCACTCGATCTCAAATTGCGCGAAGAGATGCAAGTGGAACTGAAGGCGATTCAACGCGATGTTGGCATCACGTTCGTGTTCGTCACGCACGATCAGGGTGAGGCACTCAGTATGAGCAATCGCGTCGCCGTGTTCAATCACGGACGAATCGAGCAGGTGGGGACGCCCCGCGAAATTTACGATCAGCCACAGACCGACTTTGTTGCCGGGTTCGTCGGAACGAGCAACGTATTGTCGGCCGAGCTCTCCGGTGAACTGCTCGGAAAAGCTGAGCCGCACAGCATTCGCCCGGAGCGCATTCGCATTGTCGAGCAACCGGCAGCAGGCGAAATCTCGATCACGGGCGTCGTCAGCGACGTGCAGTACCTTGGTGCCGGTAGTCGGGTGCGTGTCGATCTGCCCGACGGTTCACATCTTCTCGCCAACGTGCCGAGCGACGGGCTCGTCGGCGTGGCCATCGGTGGTTCGGTCCGCCTGGCCTGGTCGCGCACAGCGGCCTCCACAGTCGCAGATTCCAATCACTTGACCAATACACCTTGAGCAATGGGGAGACAAATGAGAAAAGCACGAGTAGCAATGGCGCTACTGGCATCGCTGTCGATCTTTGGCGCAGCATGTGGCGATGACAAGAAAGAGTCCACCGAAGCAATCACCGAGATCGGTGACGCTGAGGACACCCTCAACCTGATCGTGTGGGCAGGGTACGCCGAGGACGGCAGCACCTATCCGGAGTACGACTGGGTGACTCCTTTTGAAGCTGACACCGGCTGTGCCGTCAACGCGCAGACCGCCGCCACCAGTGATGAAATGTTCACGCTGATGGAGACCGGCGAATACGACGGTGTCTCGGCATCTGGCGATGCCAGCGTGCGACTGATCGACGCCGGGCTCGTCGCCCCCGTCAACACTTCGCTGATCGCGAACTACGCCGATCTCAGTCCGTTCCTCAAGGACACGGTCTACAACTCCAAGGACGGAAAGAACTACGGCGTTCCGCATGGCTGGGGCGCGAACTACCTGATGTACAACACCGAGGTCGTCGATCCGGCACCCGACTCGTGGGGTGCGGTGTTCGATGCCGATTCGCCGTATGCCGGAAGCGTCACTGCCTACGACGCTCCGATCTATATTGCGGACGCGGCGTTGTATCTGATGACCGCTCAGCCTGACCTCGGCATCACGGATCCGTATTCGTTGACGCAAGAGCAGTTCGACGCAGCCGTCGACCTGCTGAAGGTTCAGAACGGAATCATTGGCGAGTACTGGAACGACTACACCAAGACGCAGGCCGCGTTCGAGCAGGGCTCGACCGTGATCGGCACCACATGGCAGGTCATCTACAACTTGGCGACGTTCAACGGTGCGACGCTGGCGACAGTGCTGCCCGTGGAAGGTGCGACGGGGTGGAGCGACACCTGGATGCTTTCGTCGAAGGCCGAGCATCCGAACTGCATGTACATGTGGATGGACTACATCACGAGCCCCGACGTTCAGGCTCAGGTCGCCTACTACTTCGGTGAGGCTCCGGCCAATCCGAAGGCGTGCGACCTCATCGTCGACGACCCGACGCACTGCGATGTGTTCAAGGCCACCGACTCTGCCTTCGCCGAAGCGGTGCACTTTTGGGCAACACCACGTAAGAAGTGCCTTGACGGCTCGGGTGACAACTGTGTCCCGTTCTCGGAGTGGATCAAGGCTTGGACGGAAATCAAGGGATAACGAGCTAAATGGAGTGGCGCGTCATCAGGCGCGTCACTCCATTTTCGTTATTGCAATATGAACGTCGCCATCACCGCTGAGCGTTCTGGGTTTGCCCGCGGACTGTCGCGCTGGTTGCATCCCAAGCGCCGTACGCGCCTCGTAGCACTTATTGGAACGCCCGCGCTGTGGATGATCGTGCTGTACATCGGATCACTGGTGGCGCTATTCCTCAACTCGTTCTATCGGCTGAAGGAAGACGGCAGCGGCATCGAGCACGTCTTCACCGGTGACAACTATCGCGAGCTCCGCGGAGCTGTCTACCGCGATGTCGCGATCCGAACAATTGTCATCGCCGCCGCGGTCACATTGATCGATGCGGTCCTGGCGCTGCCGATCGCGTTTTATCTCGCCAAGCTTGCTCGCCCGCGTTGGCGCAACCTGCTCGTGGCCGGAGTGCTCGTGCCGCTGTGGGCGAGTTATCTGGTCAAGGCCTTCGCGTGGCGCGCATTGCTCGGTACACCCGGCGGTGTACTCGATCGCACATGGCCGCACTCCAGCCCCGGGTACGGGCAGACGGGACTTGTCATAGTCCTCGCATATCTCTGGCTGCCGTACATGATCGTGCCGATCTACGCCGGGCTCGAGCGCCTGCCGAACTCGATGCTCGAGGCATCCGGCGACCTCGGCGCGCGGTTCGGTATCACATTTCGCCGTGTTGTCTTGCCGATTATTTTTCCGTCGGTCGTCGCCGGATCGGTGTTCACGTTCTCGTTGTCGCTCGGTGACTTCATTGCGGTCGACTTGGTCGGCGGTAAGACACAGATGATTGGCTCGGTTGTCTACGACAACTTTTCTGCCGACCTACCGCTCGCG
>JANWKM010000011.1 GCA_025451395.1 Ilumatobacteraceae bacterium | reverse complement strand
CGATACACGGCACGCGCCTGAGCACTACTACCCGCCGCACCGCCGACACCACTGCCTTGCACGTGGCGCCGATTCATGTCCCACTTCACGAATGCGATGTCGTGGTTGCGCAGCAACATATCGAGGGCATTCAGTACGTGCTTGAACGCGTCGGGGCGCGCAAGATCGAGAACGAGCTGATCACGGCCACGAACTGGCTCGTAACCGACGGTGGCCAAGACCCACTCGGGGTGCGCGCGGAACGTGTCGCTGTCGGGGTTCACCATTTCTGGCTCCACCCAGATTCCGAAGTCCATGCCGCACGAGCGCACATGCGCGATCAACGGTTGCAAACCATCGGGATACACATCGCGCGCCACGGTCCAGTCCCCGAGCCCACTCGTAGTGTCGCGGCGCGAGCCGAACCAGCCGTCGTCGAGCACGAAGCGTTCGATGCCCACGGCGGCGGCCGCGGTAGCCAGATCTTTGAGCTGCGCAGTGTCGTGGTCGAAGTAGACGGCTTCCCACGTGTTCAACAACACCGGACGGGGCGACTGCGGGTGCGCGGCAAACGAGCGTGTATGTCGGTGGAACCCGAGAGTCGCCGCTGTCAACCCTTCGGCCGAGTACACACCGATCAACGTCGGCGCCGTGTATGTCTCGCCTGGATCGATGCAGCACTCGCCCGGGTGCAGCAACTCGCCGCCTTGCACGTAGCGACGGCCGTCAGGCAGACACTCGGCATACATCGTGTGATTACCGCTCCAAGCCACGTGCGCGCCCCACACCTCGCCGTGCCATTCACCGAAGCCGACTTCGCCGGCGAACAACAGCGGTGAGTGTTCGTGCGACGTGCGACCACTGCGATTCTCGGCCGACCACGCACCACCGCGCCATGGGTGACGCACCGGATGCAATTCGCGCGACCATCGTCCGTAGAACGTCAGCAACTCGCTCGCATGCGTGGGCAGAGGCAGCGTTCCGTGCAAACCGCCGAGCAGGTAGCGGGTCTTTGCTTCGTTGGTGATCGTGCAATCGACGGACAGAACTTCGTCGAGCGTGATCTTGATCGCCATCCGCAACTCGGCGATCGGATCAACCGTGTGCACCACGACACCAGCCGGTACCTCGTCGACTCCCGCCGGTTGGAAACGCGGCGACCACGCCGTGCCACCAGGTCGATGCCCCATCAGCCCTGGTCGACCGACGAACCCGGAGCCGTGCTCCGGCACGACACTGATCGGAGCGACAACATCCAGTCCGCCCGGAACTGTCGCGCGCACTAAGGCCGCCACCACGGAATCGCCGTCGACCTCGCCGATCGGTGCTCCCCAGTGAGTGATGACGGGTGCGCCGAACGATTCGTCGATCAGCACGTCGACGTCACGCCCCCGCAGATGAATCACTGGCACCAAACGTAGTCACCGAAGCTTGGTCCGAGGGTTTCCTCCCCGCCGGCGGGGAGGAAACCCTCGGAGCAGGCGCGGCGGGAGCAAACCCTCGGACGACTTACGCTGACCGAATGAGCGACAGACCCGATGTGCGCGTCGATCCGTGGTTGGGGACGGTGGTGCATGTCGTCGGGACGCGGCAGGCGCGTCCGAATCTGCCGGACACCGGGTGTCCGTTCTGTGTTGGTGGACGCGAGGCGCCCGAGCCGTACACCGTGCGCTGGTTTCCGAATCGCTGGCCAGCAATGCCCGACGAGCGCTGCGAAGTGTTGCTGTACACACCCGAGCACGAGGCGACGCTCGCGTCACTGGGCGCTGATGGTGTGCGCCGGGTGATCGATCTGTGGGCCGACCGCACCGCCGCGCTCGCCGCGCGAGGCGACGTTGCGTATGTGCTCGTCTTCGAAAACCGTGGCGCCGAGGTTGGCGCGACCATCGATCATCCACACGGACAGATCTACGCCTACGACCACATCCCAGCGCGACCCGCCCGACTGTTGGCCGCCAACTGGTCACCAGAGTTGCAGCCGGGCGATCGCTTCGTCGCCGAGCACGGCGACTGGCTCGCGTCGGTGCCGTTCGCTAGCACTTTCCCGATCGCGCTCTCGCTCGCGCCCCGACAACAGATTCCAGACGTCGTGTCGCTGCCGCCATCGGGTCGCGATCAATTGGCGGCGATGCTGATCGATGTACTTGGTCGACTCGATCGCCTCTACGACCAGCCGTTGCCGTACATGATGTGGCTCAACCAGCGACCTACCGATGGCGGCGACTGGCCGCACGCGTGGTTCAACATCGAGATCGTCTCGCCGTGGCGTCGCGCCGGAGTGCCCCGCTTCATCGCCGCCGCCGAAGTCGCATGCGAGGAATACTTCAACCCCGTGATTCCCGAGGTGCTCGCCGAACAACTGCGCGGGACTTAGGCCTTCGGGTCAATCGGCGCGAAGTGCGGTGGGCGCTTCTCCAGAAAACTGGCGATGCCCTCTTTCAAGTCCGGTCGCCGTAGCGACGCGTTCATCAACTCGATCGCGGTATTGGTTGCGTCGGGCAGCGACCGATTCCAGTCGGCGTACATTTGGCGCTTCATGACCGCCATCGATGTCGGCGAAGCCACCGTCGCCAACTCGATGGCGTACGCAAGGCTGCGGTCGAGCACAGCCTCTTGCGGAACGGCTTCGTTGACAAGACCGATGCGCGCCGCCTCGTCGCCGAGGATGACTCGGCCCGAGTACAACAGATCAAAGGCATGCGCAGTTCCGACGACCCTGGGCAGGATCCAACTGATGCCGTACTCGGCAACGAGGCCGCGCCGCGAGAAGGCGGTCGTGAACTTGGCGTTCGTCGCCGCGAAGCGAACGTCGCACATCAGCGCGATCACCATCCCAACACCCGCGCAGGCACCGTTGACGGCGGCGATGACCGGCTTGGGAATCTGCGTCGTCTCGTGCGGCCCCCGCCTGGCGCTCATGTTCGACGGGGTGTTGGTCCCCTCGCTGACCCCTTGCAACGCGCCCATGTCCGCACCCGAGCAGAAGCCACGGCCGGCGCCGGTGATCACGATCACTCGCACATCGGGGTCGTTGGCGGCTTGATCGAGCAGCGCGAAGTAACGCACGGCTAGTTCACCCGTCCATGCGTTCAGACGCTCGGGACGATTCAGCGTGAGCAGCGCGACCCCCGAAGCTGGCTGCTCGTAAAGCACTACATCCTCATTCATTCCAGTACGTCACCGGTTGACTCATTCGCGCGGTGGCGCCACCAGTCGATCAGCAGATAGCCAACGGCCAAGCCACCGACCATCACGGCCATCCACTGGTTCAATCGCCATCCGCCACCTGCTCTCGCTGGGTCGATGCGCAGGCCCTCGATCCAGAAACGACCGATGGAATAGCCGACGACATACACCGCGAGCAGTCGGCCCGGTCGCAGATGCAGACGACGATCGATCAACAACAACACGCCGCACAGCGAAAGGTTCCACAGCACTTCGTACAAGAACGTCGGATGAAACGTCGTGCCCGACGCGTAGCCCGCCGGAAGATGCTCGTCGTCGATCTCCAATGCCCACGGCAGATCGGTGGGTCTGCCGAACAACTCCTGGTTCCACCAGTTGCCGATACGACCGATCGCCTGCGCCAACGGAATTGCCGGTGCAGCTGCCGTATAGACATCCGCCACTTTCAAGCCGCGCCGTCGCGTCACCCAACCGGCGACCAGTGCGCCCGCCAGAATTCCGCCGGGCACGCCGAGCCCGCCCTCCCAGATCCTGAGCCACCGCGACGGCTCCTTCCACGGACGACTCGAATCGGTGATGATGAAATAGATCCGCGACCCGATGACACCGGCGATCACTCCCCAGATCGAGATCGTGCTCATGTCTTCGCGTGTGCCACCGCCAGCCGCTTCCAACCGTCGGCCGCTCAACCATGCAGCCGCAACCACACCGAGCGCGATCATCAGCCCGTACGCGTGAATGTCGATCGGCCCGATGTGCAAAACCCCGTCGGACGGGCTCGGAATCGATGCGATCCAATTACCTGTCATCAGGCGCTGCCGGTCACGCGTTTCGCAAACGCGACCGCTGATTCGATGATCAATTCTTTGTCGTAGTCCAACGTCGCGACGTGAAAGCTGCGATCAAGGCTGATGCGTTCGATCGGACCGCCATAGTTGGCCGCCAAGAACTCGGATTGCTTCGGCTCGACAACGTGATCCTGAGGCGAATTCATCAACAACAATGGCATCTTCATTCCCGCATACTCGGCGGCCATGGGCACGAGTCCGTCGACTAAGAACGACAACAGCGTGCGCAGTGGCGTGCCGTCGTATCCGGATTCCGTCGCATCGGGGTCGGCAATGTCGCCGCGGATGCCAGGCATCACTTCGGTACCACCGTCGATCATGCTCTGCAGCAAATCAATCACTTCTGGGATCTGCGGCTCGGCAGCAGGGTTGATGCACACGAGACCGACAACCTCCGGGTGATTGGCGCCAACGCGCAGCGTGAGCGCTCCACCCAAGCTGAGTCCGACAACGACCACTTTGTCGACCCGCGCGGCGAGTGTTCGATAGGCGGCCTCGACGGTGTCGACGAAGTCGGTCCAACGGATCGGAATCAGATCCTCCATTACGGTGCCGTGGCCCGGTAACAGTGGCAACTCGATTTCGAATCCCGCCGCGGCCAGCCCGTTCGCCACGCCACGCATGCTTTCGGTGTTGCTGGTGAGACCGTGAATGACCAGAGCGCCAGAGGTGAGAGTCATGCCAGGCAGTATTGCAGCGGGCGCTTCACAGGTACGGATCGTTCGGACCCGTTGGCTCTTGCCACCATTCGGCAGGTGAGCCGGCCTGCTCCCATTCGGGAAACGGGTAAATGCAATTGACTGGACACGCAGGCAGGCATTTGTCGCAGCCACTGCACAGTTCCGGAATGATCACGACATCGGGACCATGATTGAAAATCGCGCCGAACTGTGGCGGGCAAGCACGCAGACACGCGTCGCAGTTGATGCATTCCAGCATCTCGATGCGCAGCGGTGGAAGCTTCCACTTCTCGTTGCGCGTGCGCAGCTCTATCCGTTGCGCCCGTGAGGCCACCATGGCGGTCAGCTTAGGGGCGTCGATTGTAAGGGCTTATACGGGTGAGGGGCGTTCGACGGAATCGGCGAGACTCGGTTGCTGGCGAACGATCAATTCCAGAAACGCATCGACGATGCGCGGTTCGAAGCGAGTACCGCTACCGGCAGCGATGTAGTTGATCGCGTCGACCTGCGCCCACGGCTGCTTGTAAACACGGGCACTCAGCAACGCGTCGTACACGTCGGCGACGCTGACGATTCGGGCGCTCAGAGGAATTGCTTCACCGACCCGACCTTCCGGATAGCCCGCACCGTCCCAACGCTCGTGATGCGAGAGGGCAATCTCGGCAGCCAACGTCGTCAAGTGCAAGTTGCTGCCCGACAGAATTTCAAAGCCGCGCGTCGTGTGCGTCTTGACGATGTCGAACTCGGCCGAGCTGAGCGGGCCGGGCTTTGTGAGGATCGTGTCGGCAATCACGACCTTGCCGATGTCGTGCAGTCGTGTCGCCACCCGCAAGCGATCCACGAACTCCCCTTCTTCTCCCAAGTGGGCGGCGATGTCGGCGGCGAGTTCAGCGACTCTCATCGGGTGTGCGACCGCATCTTCGTTCCCACCCTCGGCAGCTGCCGCGACGCGCAGAAGTGCTTCGACACCCATGGCCTCCACCTCGTCG
>JANWKM010000010.1 GCA_025451395.1 Ilumatobacteraceae bacterium | reverse complement strand
GTGGCAAAACGACCTTGCCGCTGCCAGCAAGCCGGCGGCGATGAGTGCCACCGCGCTTGCCAGTGCGGGTGTCGACTCTGAAGCGAACGCCGACGATGGCTTGCGCAAGGACCCGATCGATCTCGACTTGCCGCCGTGGCAACGTGGTCGTTATGGCACTGCCGTTGGCCGCGCGGTGCACGCCGTCTTGCAGTACGCCGATCTTCGATCGGGCGAGAACATCGCTGCGCTGTCCGCAGCACAGGCCGCGGCGGAGAACGTGCAGGATCATGAACGCACCATCGAGAAGTTGGCACGCTCCGCGCTCAGGGCGCCGATCGTCGCCGAAGGCATCAAGTTCGAGCACTGGCGCGAACTGTTCGTGGCCGCCGATGTCGGTGGAACCATCGTCGAGGGTTACATCGATTTGCTCGTGCGTCATCCTCAGCGCGGACTGATGATTGTCGACTACAAGACCGACCAGGTCCCCGAGGGTGACGAGCGAAACGCCCGGCTGGCCCGCTACGGCACGCAGTTGGCCGCGTACGGTTTGGCACTAGAGCAGCTCTTGGGTGAACCAGTGGCTGGTGGTGTGCTGGTGATGTGCCGTACGAACGACGCCGCGTTGGAAGTTCCAATTGAAGATTGGGCGGAACGAACCGAGGCGCTACGGCGATCGCTGCTCGTCAGCGTGTGATGCGTTCGTCGACGGCAGCACTTTTGTGTGATGTCGAGTGCGCGCCATTGCAACGGGCGCACCGGTCGACTCGCGCAAGGACCTTCCCATCGAGACAAGCAGACTTTTCACGAGCACCAGCGCGACCAGGATCGCTAGAGCGATGGCCAAAGGTTGCACGATCGCCCCGACCAAACTTGAACGACTGTCCTCCAGTGGCGTGAGGACCCCGGAATCGACCGACGAGCCGTCACTGAGCAGTGTGCTGATCGGATCTTCGATACGCGGGCACTCGAGATCGGTGTCCTTGACACCAATGACCGCGTCACCTCCGAACATGGGGGCTGGTCGCAGAATCTTGCTGACCAACCGATTGTTGTCGAGGTCGAGGCGCACGCCGACGATGTATTCGACGCCGATCTCCAAGAAGCTTGCTTGCTGGCCATACACGACGAGCACGCGATTCGCTGACGCGTGGCCGGTGAGACTCCCCGCGAGCGTCGACAGCACTCGGAATTGCGCGGTTGTCGGCGGGTCGTCGATATTGATCACCCGCCCGCGGAAGACGCCGAGCGCCGGTGCCGGCACTACACATCCTGGCGGCGAGAGGATCAATGGACCGGCCGCAGCGGGCGGCGCGACTGGCAGAGTCGTATCAGTCACGAGCGTCGTCGTGCTCTCGGCAGGCGGTGTCGTCGCCGATGCCGATGTGCTGATACCGAGCCACAGCACTGCGCCGAAGAACAAAAACGTCACCCACCGCACGACGCGCATCGCGGCCAGAGTAACGGCAATACTGGCCCGATCGGATTCAACCCACACCGCAAGCAAGTTGCCCGCCGTAGCGACATCGTGTTCGTTGCCGCGGCGGTCATCGCATGCATTGCACTACTGCTGTGGGCCGTGCTCGGCTAGAACGCCGACTCGATCACGGTCACGCGTGTACCAACAACGGCGGCGACATCGAATCGCACGTTGAAGTGCCCAGTCGGCCGGAACTCGGCGAGCCAAATCGCCGCCAGCCGCCGAAGGCGTCGCTGCTTCTGCCAACCGACTGCACCTTCGGGACCACCGAACTCGTCGCTCGCTCGCGCCTTGACCTCGCAGAACACGAGGGTGCCGTGTTTGTTAAGGGCACTGGGTCGGCTGAGAATCAGGTCGACCTCACCGGCTGAGCAGCGCCAATTGCGATCGATCAGCGCGTAGCCATGCTGCCTGTACCAGCGCAACGCTTCGTCTTCACCGAACCGACCACGCGCCTGCGCGGCCCGCGATTTACCTATATCCCGAGTTCGGGCGGGGGAAGTTCCTCGACGTTGACGTCCTTGAAGGTGAGCACCCTCACCTTCGGGACGAATCGGGTCTTGCGGTACATGTCCCACACCCATGCGTCGACCAACTCCACTTCGATCACCTGGCGGGCGCCCTCAGTGTTGACGGTGAGCTTGACGTCGTTAGCCAGATAGAAACGGCGCTCGGTTTCCACGGCATAGCGGAACATTCCCGCGATGTCTTGGTATTCCTGAGCGAGTTGGAGCTCGCGCTCGGCCTCGAAGTTTTCGAGATCGTCAGAGCTCAAAGTGGGTGCTGTCCTTTACACCGACACAGACACCGATGACGACACCATCAGGCGTCGCGCTTTTCCTTGATGCGAGCTGCCTTACCGACACGATCGCGAACGTAGTACAGCTTGGCGCGACGTACGTCGCCCTTCTTGACAAGCTCGAGCTTCGCGACGGTTGGAGTGTGCACAGGAAATGTGCGCTCGACGCCAACGCCATAGCTGATCTTGCGCACGGTGTAGGTCTCCTGTACGCCACTGCCTTGGCGAGCGATGACGTTGCCTTGGAACACCTGCACGCGCTCCTTGTTGCCCTCGACCACCTTCACGTGCACCTTGACCTCGTCGCCAGGACCGAAGTCGGGAATATCGGTGCGCAGGGACTGATTATCGACAAAATCGGTGGACTTCATGGGGTGCACTCTCTGCTAGACGGGCGATCAAGGATAGGTGACGGCAGGGAACTCTTCCAACAGTCGCCGGTCGGTTTCATCGAGCCCGCCACGGGCTTCGATCAGGTCAGGACGGTCGCGCACGGTGCGATGAAGTGCCTGCGCGAGCCTCCATCTGGCTATGCGGGCATGGTCGCCGCCGCGCAACACTTCGGGCACCTCCCACCCGCGGTACTCGGCGGGTCGAGTGAATTGGGGTTCCTCCAGTAATCCGGTTGCACCAAAGCTCTCGTTAACGGGGCTTTGCTCGTTCCCCATAGCCCCCGGCAGTTGGCGGACAACGGCTTCGATCACCAAACATGCCGCGACCTCACCACCGTTCAGCACGACATCGCCCACGCTCAGTTCGCCATCGACGAGGTGCTCTCGGACTCGATGATCGACACCCTCATAACGTCCGGCGATCATCGAGAATCCGTTGCCAGCTGACAGCGACTTGGCAACCACTTGGTCGAAACGGTGCCCTCCCGGACCCAGCAACAACAGCGGACGCGCGGGCTGCGCGGCTTCGACAGCATCGAACAGCGGCTCGGGCTTCATCACCATGCCGGCACCACCACCAAACGGTGCATCATCGACCGTGCGATGAACATCCGTTGTGTGATCGCGCGGATCATGCAGTCGAAGATCGAGCAATCCCGAGCTGCGCGCCTTGCCGAGCATGCTCTCCGCGCAGAATGCATCGATCATTCCAGGAAAAATGGTGAACACATCGATGCGCACAGTCTGCAATCCTAAGCCGACGGATCAATCGACACTGTCGGCCTCAGGTGACGGACGACGAGTCCAGATGAGTAGCGCGCTGAGAACCATCGTCTGCAGAAAACGCCAACTCGCGCCCGGTGGTTCCAACATGACGGCTGAAAGAAATGTGATCCAAATGATTGCGTTGAGGAGAACTTGCAAACGGTCGACAGGTAGTCGAGCCGTATCTCGGACTCGCTCCTTTCGAACATCTCTTAGATCCACACTAAGAAGTTCGTTGTGGCTCAGATGAGGAAACCATCGCTGCAGCGTCGTCAACACCGCGGCTGCAACGACAAAGCAGATCGTTGCACCGGCGATCGCCCAGCGCATTCCTGTCTGACCCCACCCCGCGAGGCCGCCGGGCGTCAACAAGAGTGCGGTACTCCACTCAACGACCAATGCAAGCCAAAAGAGAGAAACCAACGCGTCGTCCTTCGGCGCACTTGGCGCCGCTGCATCAACTGCAGGCCATTCTGGAACGGAATTACCTATCGCCACTGTGCAAGCCTACGACCGATGATCTACCACCTGACCGAACCCGACCGTTGGAAACGATCTCTTGACGAGGGTGTGCACACAGGCTCGACCCGTGGGGTCGAGTTGGCACAAGAGGGCTACATCCACTGCAGCACCGCTTCGCAATGGCCGGGCGTGGTCGAACGGTTCTACAGCGATGCCACTGAACTCCTTCTGTTGCACGTCGACGAGAGCAAGCTCGACGCGCCGTTGGTCTACGAGCAACTCGGCGATGCACCCGAACCGTTCCCTCACGTGTATGGCGCAATCCCCGTCGCCGCCGTCGTCTCGGTCGAGCACCTTCGGGGGTCTGCTTGATCCCGATCTCGGTGGTGAAGTGCGGCCCCGAAGAGGAAGCACTGGTGCTGCAGGTGCTGCGCTCGGGCTCGCTGACGCAAGGCACGATGGTGCAACGATTCGAAGCCCTGTGTTGCGAGATGACGGGCGCCAACCACGCGATCGCAGTGAACAACGGCACGACCGCGTTGGCGGTTGCACTCGAAGCGTTGCAATTGCAACCGGGCGACGAAGTGATCACCAGCGCATTCACCTTTGTAGCGACGCTGAACGCCATTCTTGCCGCTGGTGCGACGGCTCGGTTTGCCGACATCGATGCCGACGACTTCAACATCAGTCCTACGAGCGCTGCCGATCTGGTGACCAAGCGCACGCGCGTCGTACTGCCAGTCCACCTATTTGGTCAACCGGCCGATCTTGCGCCGCTCAACGATTTGGCGACGCGGCACGATCTCGCGATCGTCGAAGACGCCGCGCAGGCGCACGGTGCTCGATACCACGGCACTCGCCTCGGCACCACGGCGGGTCAGGCCACGTTCAGCTTCTACGCCACGAAGAATCTGCAGTCTGGGGAGGGTGGCGTGGTGACCACGGACGACGACGCGCTAGCCGAGCGTCTGCGGCTACTGCGCAATCATGGAATGCGGACGCGCTACGAGTATGAGATTGCTGGTCACAACTATCGCCTCACTGAGCTTGCAGCGGCGGTTGCGGTTCCGCAATTCGCGCGTCTGGCCGACATCATGGCAGCGCGCGCTGCCAACGCTGAATATTTCTCGCAGAACCTGAGCGGTTTACCCGGCGTCGTCACCCCGGTCACCCGTCCCGATTGCGAGCACGCGTGGCACCAATACACGCTGCGCATTACCTCCGACTGCCCAGCGACGCGCGACGAAGTGGTACGTCGCTTGAACGAAGCCGCCATCGGTGCCATGGTGTACTACCCGCGAGCTGTCTACGACTACGACTGCTATCGCGGTCACCCGCGGGTAATCACCAATGGCTGTCCAGTTGCCGAACGCGTTGCTGGCGAAGTAGTCAGCATCCCGGTACATCAACACCTCAGCGAATCGGAGCGCGACGAGATCGCGACCGCCGTCCGCTCAGCGGTGTCTGCGTAGCGAGGTAAGCCCTAGTCGTCCGCGCCGTTGTCGCTGTCGGCCATCGAGTCGACAACTTGGAAGTTCCTGTCGAGTTGCACGTCGACCTGCGAGCCGTTGTCGAGAGTGACCTCAACTTCGTAATAGCTCTCCTCGTCGCCAACCTCGGTACCCGTGACACGACCTTGACCGGTGAAGGCAAGTGCTGCGTCGCTCGCCCGCTGCAGGTCTGTGCCGGTGATCGGTGTATCGGTGCCGTCGTCGTCGGTTGTCGCCGAGACGACTGCGGCTCCGGCCACTCCAAGCCCAGCAACGACTACAGCTGCTGCGGTTGCCATTCGTGTTCTGCGCTTCATCGGATATCTCCTCGTCAATGGGGGTCGATGAACCATACGAAACATCACCTGACGCCAGCCTGAACAGGGAACCTACGAGCCAGCCGCCAACATCGTCACTGGTTCGTTTGCAACTGGCTGAGCCTGCTGCGACACGACTTCGATTTGTTCAGCCAGCGCGTGCGCCGGTCGGATCTGGCGTCGCTCTTCCTCAGGATCGGCGACACCGTCGATCAGATCGAGGAAGTGTTCCAGTTGTAGTACCAATGGTTCTGAAGGCTGGCGCGCGAAATGCAGCAGCTCCCCGCTGACGCTGCGATACCCGGTCACCTCTTGGCGAAGAAGGTCGACCTTGAGCAGTTTCGTCGCTGTGTGGATGGTGAGCGATCGCACCTTGCGTTGGCTCATCCGGTTAGCCGACAACGTCGCAAACCCCGCTCCGTAGGCGATGGTGCAATCTGCGATCTCGTTCCAGCTGGACGACGGCGGATGAAGGCACGTAGCTCCCACGAGCACACTCTCACTGTCGACGAACACGCGCTGTGCAATATCCAGGTCGTGCAACATTAGATCGTTGACCACGCTCGACGTAAGTCGTGTCGCCGGTGGAGAATGCCGAATTGCCAACAGATGCGTTGCTGGCGTGTCGAGGTTCTGCAGCGCGGTTAGAAACGCCGCGTTGAATCGCTCGACAAACCCGCACATCACGGGAATGTCACTGTCTTTCGAGATGTCGAGCAGCAGATCGAGTTCGGCGAGCGTCGGAGCGAAGGGCTTCTCGACGAGCATCGGAAGGCCAGCTTCCAGCGCTGGCAGCACACATTCCATGCGTGCTGCTGTGCTGCTGGCGATGATCACACCGTCGCAATCGAAGGCGTCGTCCAGGTTGCTCGAGGGAACACTGTCGTATTTCCCCGCAACTCGGTTTGCCGCTTCGGTGTCAATGTCGATGACGACAGCAAGGTCGGCGACCGAAGATTCGGCGATGACACGGGCGTGACTGGATCCCATCTGGCCCGCCCCGATCAGCGCGAGTCGGCGGCGGTTCATACGACGAGAACGTAACCGATGGTGGGTCACTCCCCGAGATCGAACAAGCCTTCCGGCGGGTCGATGATCACCTGGCCATCGTGGCTCGAAATGATGAACACGCTGGGAACGAGCGACCCATCCTCGAGCTCGAGCAGGTCGTGGGCCGGGTTGGCGACTACGGCGACACAGCGTCCGAATTCGTGACCGCTGGGGCCGACAACTTGTGCCCCGATGAGTTGATGCACATACAGACCGTCGGCCGGATCAGGCAATGCCTCGGCGTAGAGATCGGTGCTCGCCAGTCGTTCGGCCGCATTGCGATCGGCGCAGCCGGTGAACTGGACAAGCCACCGCGAGCCTGCCGGCCGAGCGGTGGCCACCGTTAGCCACTGCTCACCGGCTTTCAGTCGCGCGCCGACCGCCAGTCGTTCGGAGCGGTCGGTGAGTAGATCGACATACACCTCGCCACGGACGCCATGTGCCCGGCCGATTCGGCCAACTTCGAACATTAATCAGCAAAGTCGACGTCGACCTCGACGTCGTCGCGCGTGGCAGCGGCTCGTACCAGCGTGCGAATGCTCTGCGCTGTGCGACCGCGACGACCGATCACGCGGCCAAGATCGCCGGGGCCCACACGGACTTCCAGTCGCACGCGCCCACGGCTCTCCTTGGCATCGACCTTCACAGCCTCGGGGTCGTCGACGATCGAACGAACAACATGTGTGAGCACCGCGGTGGCGGTCGGAGCCGGAATCTGGTTTGGATCGACGTCGGACATGGCGCTTATTGCGCGGCGCGGGCGGTGCCGAACTCGGCCCATGCGCCCGAAATCTCGAGCAACTTCTTCACCCGTTCGGTGGGTTGCGCACCATCGAGCAACCACTTGACGGCTTTGGTGTTATCGACCTTCAGGGCCGACGGCTCTTCGCGCGGGTTGTAGGTGCCGAGGATCTGGATGAAACGCCCGTCGCGCGGCGACCGACTGTCGGCCGCGACGATGCGGTAATGCGGCTGCTTGGTTTTGCCGACTCGGGTGAGGCGCAGCTTCACTGACATGGATTTCAATGCTCCTATATATGTCAACGACAAGACTTAACGACAAGATTTGCGAACTGGATAAGGCTATCAATTGAACTGCGGGAAGCCACCTGGCATCCCTTGCATGCCCCTGGCGCCCTTTTTGCCACCGCGGCCGCTCGCACCCATCCGCTTCATCATCTTCTGCATCTCCTGAAACTGCTTCACCAGCCGATTGACTTCACCGACCGTCGTGCCGCTGCCGTTAGCTATACGCGTGCGCCGACTTCCGTTCAACAGTTCCGGCTTGCGTCGCTCGAGCGCCGTCATGCTGCGGATGATCGCTTCCACCGGCCGCAAAGCATCGTCGCCGATCTCGGCACCCTTCATCTCCTTGGGCATTCCCGGCATCATGCCGAGGATGCCGCTGAGTGGCCCCATCTTCTTGAGCGCCTGCATCTGCTCGAGGAAATCGTCGAGCGTGAACTCACCATCGAGCATCCTCGCCGCAGCCTGCTCGGCCTGATCCTTGTCGAATGCTTGCTCTGCGCTTTCGATGAGGCTCAACACGTCACCCATACCGAGGATGCGGCCTGCCATCCGATCGGGGTGGAACTGCTCGAACTCGTTCAGTTTTTCGCCTGTGCTAGCGAATGCAATCGGCCGACCGATGACTTCCTTGACGCTCAGCGCGGCGCCGCCGCGGGCGTCGCCGTCAAGCTTGGACAGGATGACACCGTCGATTGCCAACGTCTTGTGGAACGCCCCGGCGACGGCGACCGCATCCTGACCGGTCATTGCGTCGATCACGAGGACCGTGTAATTCGGATCCACCGCCTTTGAGATCTGCCGCACCTGCTCCATCATTTCGGTATCGATCGCGAGCCGGCCCGCGGTGTCGACGATCAGCACGTCGCGACCGAGACGACGCGCTTCGGCGAGTCCACGCTTCGCCGTCTTCACCGGGTCGCCCGGCTCGCTGAACACGGGTACGTCGATCTGTCGTCCGAGCGTGCGGAGTTGCTCGACGGCGGCCGGGCGCTGCAGGTCGGCGCCAACGAGCAATGGCTGTCGACCCTGGCTCTTGAACCAGCGCGCCAGTTTGGCGGCGCCAGTCGTTTTGCCCGAGCCCTGCAATCCAGCCATCAACACGACGGTCGGCGGATGGCTGGCGTACGTGATTTTCAGCGTCTCGCCACCAAGCATGGCGGTGAGCTCTTGGTTGACGATCTTGATGACCTGCTGGCCGGGATCGAGCGCCTCGCTGAGTCGAGCACCAATCGCCTGCTCGCGAATGCGCCCCGTAACGTTGCGCACAACGCCGACGTTGACGTCGGCCTCGAGCAACGCTGTTCGAATTTCGGTCAGCATTTCGTCGACATCGGCCTCGGTAAGGCGGCCGCGGCCGCGCAACCGTTTGACGATGCCTTCAAGTCGCGACGACAGTGAGTCGAACATGACTACGGCTTACCGCACTGGTCTGTCGTGGACTTCGTACCCTCAGGCTCCTTGCCGTTCAACACATCGGTGACGAGAGCACGCACTTCAGCCGGATCCCATTGTGATGGTGGGATGTTCGGCGGAGCGAGATGCAGCGTGTGCACCTCTTCGAACCCACCTGCATCGACGTAGCGCTCGACGAGCTGCGCCATTTCACCAAGCCGGTCACGCGGTATGTCGGTCCGAACTGCCTCGCCGAATGCGGAGACCAGATCGCTCAGCCCGGTTGCCAGCGCGCGCGGTGTCGCGGCCGCGGCGATAGCGCCGAGCATGCAGCGCTGGCGGCCCATACGGCCATAGTCGCTGTCGGAGAAGCGCGTGCGCGAGTACGACAGCGCTTCGGTGCCATCGAAGTGATGCTGCCCGGCCTCGAAGTACTTCGGCACCGGATGTAGCTGCACGGTGGGACTGCGCGCGGTGTGGATGCGCTTGGGCAAATAGATATCGACACCACCGAGGGCGTCGACCACTTTGACGAAGCCCAGCATGTCGACGAGCACGTAGTAATGAATCGGAATACCCAATAACTGCGCAATGCCCTGCTTGATGGCTTGCGAGGCGACATCGTCACCACCGCCGTAATCGTTTGGGTGTCCTGCGACGGTCGGGTACACGGCGTTTGCGAGTCCGGGGAAGCCTTTGGGGTACTTCTCGGCGAGGATCGTGCCTGGCGGGAACGGAAGACCCCAAAGATTTCGTGGCACCGAGATCATCGCCGTGTCGCCGGTGACCGGGTTGATCGAGACGACCACCATGGTGTCGGTGCGCAGGCTGTAGCGACCGGGGCCAGCGTCGCCGCCGAGCAGCAAGACGTTGACGCGTTCTACCTCGGCGAACGGAGCGACCGTGGTGCTCGTGGTAGTGGTCTCTTCTGTGGTTGTCGTACTTCGGGGAACGGTTGTCGAACCGCCTGGTGGCGTTGTTGAACTGGTAGTCGTGGCGATTTCGCCAGGCAGCGCCGTCTCCGCGTCTTGCGAACCGAACACCTTCTCGACCGCCCGATCGGTTTGGATCACATAATCGGCAAGGACGACCAGTGGGCCGACTCCACCGACGATCACCACCGCAGTCGTCAGCAGCGCAGCAACGCGCAGTGCCGTTCCCTTACCGGGCGAGGGGGCTGGGCGAGCGGACCATGCCGAGTCGAGTGCGGTCCATAGTCGAGTCGCGGCGAGCACCAACAACATGACCGCGAGGCCAACGAACACGACGCGACTCTCGACGATCTCGGCCACATCGGTGGTGCCGCCGAAAATCACGGGGGCGAGGATGATGAAGGTGACGATCATGGCAAAGCCATTCAGCACCGTTGCGATGACCACCGACCGGCGGAAGCGGGCGCGAATGACCACGTGCCCGAGGCCGGGAATGAGCACCGAGCAAACTGCCGCGGCGATGCAAGGGAGATATCCCTTGCGCGCCGCGCCAGTCTTGACGGCCTTCTCGTCCGCCGTTCCCTCACTACTAGTCATCGCTTCACAGCATGGCCTGCAGAGTCGTGGCTTTACCAGTCATGAATGGACTCATCTCGGCGTCAGTCCACTCGAAGCAGCGCGTCGACGAACTCGACCGGATCGAAGGGCACCAGATCGTCGATCGCCTCGCCGAGGCCGACCAATTTGACCGGCAGCCCCAACTCGGTCTCGATCGCAAACACGATGCCGCCCTTGGCCGACCCGTCGAGCTTGGTCAACACGACACCGGTAACGCCCGTTCCATCGGACGGTATGTCAACGGCACGGGTCGCGGCGCCGAACTCACGAGCCTGCGCGAGGCCGTTCTGGCCAGTGGTGGCATCAATCACGAGCAGCACTTCGGTGACACGACCCTTGCCCTTTGCCGCCACACGTCTGATCTTGCTGAGTTCGTCCATCAGGTTGCTCTTGGTCTGTAGGCGACCTGCGGTATCCGCCAAGACCAAATCGATGCGGCGGGCACTGGCCCGCTCGATGGCGTCAAAGATCACCGCGCTCGGATCGCCGCCCTCCTTACCGCGCACGATCTCAGCACCGCTGCGCTCGGCCCATGTCGTGAGTTGCTCGACGGCTGCTGCACGGAACGTATCGCCGGCCGCCATCAGAACGCTGCGTCCCCCGTTGCGCTGCTGGGCGGCCATCTTGCCGATCGTGGTGGTCTTGCCGACGCCGTTGACACCCACGATCAGCCATACGTTGGGACTGTCGGCCTCGCCGGGTGTGAGGTGCAACGCCCGGTCGGCGCCGGCGAGACGAGCAGTCATTTCGGCTTGCAGCGCTGCGAGCAGCTGCGCTGGCTCGACGATCTCTTTGGCCTTCACTGCGGCTCGCAATCCCGCCAACAACTCATCGGCGACGCGCACTCCTACGTCGGCCATCAGCAGCGCGTCTTCCAGCTCGACCCACGTCTCGTTCGTTATGCCGCTGCGCGTGCTGATGCGCACCAACGCGCCGGTCAGCGCGCTGCGTGCCTTCGACATGCGCGTGCGTAACGCTGGCGATGCATCCGGCCCAGACCGACCGACGGCGGTCGAAGTCGACACCTGTGCGCTGCGGCGACGGTTCCAGAACACGACGCCGACGCCGAACAGCAACACCACGGCGACGAGAACGAGGTAGACCGACTGCATGGCGACCCAACGCTACCGACTCGTTAGCGAGTGCCCGCAGTGATGCCACCGGTTTCGCCGGTGAGGCGTTGAGCAAACCACACGGGAATGATCGAGGCGAGCATCACGGCGGTCGCGACCACAGCCACGATTGGCTGTTGCTGGCCGCGGCTGAGGTTGCGGAAGATCCATAGCGGCAACGTCTCAAGACCGGCACCGGAAGTGAACGTCGTGACCACGATCTCGTCGAAGCTCAGGCCAAGTGCCAACAACCCACCCGCGAGCAGAGCCGTGCGCATCAGCGGAAATGTCACGTAACGAAAGGTTTGGAACGCGTCGGCTCCGAGATCGGCGCTGGCCTCTTCCAAGTTCCCCGACAGACGCCGCAATCTCGCGAGCACGTTGTTGTAGATCACGACTATGCAGAACGTCGCATGGGCAATGATCAACGTGATCAGTCCGAAGTCGATGCCAATCGACCGGAACGCCGAGTTCAGCGCGATGCCGGTGACGATGCCGGGCAGCGCGATCGGGAGCACGATGAGCAAGCTGATCGTCTCGCGACCGAAAAACTTGAAGCGCTGCACCGCCAGCGACGCCAACGTGCCCAACACAAGTGCGACGATCATCGCACCCACGGCCACCTTCATGCTGACGACGAGCGCGTCGCGAGCGCCCTCGTTGTGGAATGCCCGTGTCCACCACCTGAAGGTGAGCGCCTTTGGTGGCCACGCCAGCGATGCGCTCGAGTTGAACGAAAGCGTGGTCACGACCGCGAGTGGTACGTACAGAAATGCCAGCACCAGAGCGGTGCAGATACCGAAGAACCACCGAACGCCACGAGAGGTATTCACAACTCGTCCAATCCCCCGGTGCGCCGAATACCAACCAGGTACAGCACCATCACGACTACGGGCACGATCGCAAAGGC
>JANWKM010000009.1 GCA_025451395.1 Ilumatobacteraceae bacterium | reverse complement strand
GTCGGTGTGACAGACACCGCACGCTTGCACCTTGACCACGGCCTCGCCGGGGCCTGGGTCGGGAACCACGACGGTCTCGATCGTCACCGGCGCGCCCTTGGTGCGCGCCACCACTCCTCGAACCTTCTGCGACATTGCTCTCTCCTTCTGAATGCCCAGGCGCCGAGACTACTGAATCCGCTGCTGCGCCGAGATGCCGTCAAGCAGCAAGTCGAGTGCCGCTTCGAAGCGGGTATCGGCCGACCCTAGATAGAGGTGTGGGGCAACGGCAACCGATGCCGGGGATTCCGCCGGTGAGAGCTCGGTGTATTCGCGCCGCCAATCGCTGTAGGTGCGGCGACGAGTGTCGGCCGGCTGCGTAGCGAGCGGAGCGTCGATCGCCGCCGACCCAACCGTAAGCTCGATCAACGCGTGGTACGCCGTCGCCGCCTGATCGCCGGAGAAGCCGCCGCGGTCGAGTTCGCGCAACAGCGCCTCGGTGATGCGCATCTCGTTGGCCAGGCGGGTCGGCGCGGCGCTGACCAGTGCCGCGAGCCGCGGTTGACGCACCTGAACGCGTCGCAGTTTGAGGCAGATGCGTCGAATCGTCGTGCGCCAGTCGTCGCCATCAAGGGCTCGTACGTCGACCGCGCGCAAGAACCGGTCGCCGACCTCGCGTTCGAGATCGGACATCGTCGTGAAGTGTCGATACAGCGCCGTCGGGTCGCAGCCCAACGCGTTGCCCAGTCGACGCGCGGTCAGCGCCGCGACACCGTGATCGCGCACCAACACTTCGGCTGCGGCAATGATGCCGCTGCGGCTCAGCGTCGCCGGCCGTCCCATTAGTCGAACAGCCCGGCGGTGCCGAGCCGTTCAAGACAGACCTCGGCACTCCACGGCAACATCACGCTGCCCAGGCGCGCATCGCGATACATCCGCTCGAGCGGCAGGTTCTTCATCATCGACTGCCCACCGCACACACGAATTGCCAGGCTGGCCACCTCGGCCGCGTGCTCCATCACCGTGATCGCCGCCGACCATCCGAGCACCAGTTGTTCCTCGGTCGGATCGATGGTGGCCTCGTCGATGGCGCGATACAGCAGCGCTCTCGCCTGTTGATGCTTCAACTGCATCTGCGCCCAGCCGACCTGCTTGATCGGGTGGTCGCGGCGAGCACCGGCCGTCTGACCCGGCAGTTCGCCGCGCAGGTACAAGCGGGCGGTTTCGATGACACCACCGGTCAGGCCGAGGTACGTCGGGCACAACGACAGGAACAACCACGGGTAGCGCAGCGCGGCCTGGTTGTACATCCCGGTCGGCATCCACTCATTGGAGTGCGGCACGAAGACATCGTTCATCAGCAGCGTGCGCGACACGGTCCCGCGCATGCCCAACGGATCCCAGTCATCGAGGATCTGCACTCCTTCGCCCGACGCAGGAACACCGAGTAACCGAATCTCTTCCTCGCCCGGCACCACACACGTGACGTTGTAGAACGTCGCCGCGCCGGAGAGCGACGCGAAGATCTTGCGTCCCGTCACCAACCATCCCCCACTGACAGGCACTGCCTTGGTGGCGACACCGCTCGTCGCACCCGGCGACAGCCCCTCCGAGAACGGCTGACTGTGAATGTCGCCGCGCTCCATGACACCGCGGTACATCTCGGTTCGAATCGCTTCGTGCTGTTCGCGTTGCGCCGGCGTCATGTCGAGCAGATCGGCGACCACGCCACACCACAACATCGTCGCGTTGTGCATGTTGAACGTCAGCCCGGTTGCACCGCATGACCGACCGACTTCCTCGCTGACCCGCACGTAGTCGGAGTACGTGGCACCGAGCCCGCCGTAGCGAGTGGGCACCGAGACGCCCAACAGACCGTTGCTCCGAAAGTCGTCGAAGTTCTCGTGGGGGAAGCTGGCCTGTAAGTCGTACGCGACTGCCCGTTCGCGCATCGTCGGCGCCATTGCACGGACGAGACCGACCATTTCGTCGCGCGTCAGCCCTTTCGAATCCACGACAGCATTCCATCAAAGATCGGGCAATTTGTCAACACTGTTGACAAATGATCCAGCTCTGGCATACTCGCGAAATGGCAACCGACGTCGACGGCGAACGATTCGCGTGGCGCGAGGCGGGGCAGGGAGACCTCGTGGTGTTCCTCCATGGCCTGGGCGGCAGCCGCATTTCGTGGGAGCCGCAGTTGGCGACTCTCGGCGCTCACAACAGGGTCGCCGCGTGGGACCTCCCCGGCTATGGCGCCTCTGCTCCCCTGCTCGACAACCCAGTGACCTTTGCCGCACTTGCGCAGGCCGCCGCTGATTGGATCGACGTCCTTGGTGGCGGCAAAGCGCACGTCGTCGGTATCTCGATGGGTGCGATGGTGGCGCAGTACCTCGCCGCGTGGCACCCGCCATGCGTGCGTTCGCTGACACTGCTGTCGACGAGCCCGGCATTTGGCCTTGACGGGACGCTGCCCGACGAGTGGATGACCGCCCGTCTTGCTCCACTCGCGGCTGGACAGCAACCTGCTGAGTTCGCCGATCGTGTACTACGCGCGATCGCCGGCCCACACATCGACGAGGCCGCGTTCGATGGTCAGCGCCGTGCAATGGCGCGGATCAGCGGCGAAGCACTGCAGCGCAGCATCGAGTGCTTGGTCACACACGATGCCCGAGAGCTGCTTCCCACAATCGAGGCGCCGACGTTGGTCATGGTTGGCGAGCTCGACGAGGAAACCCCGCCGTCGTATGCGCAGCTGCTCGTTGAGCAGATGCCTCACGCTTGGCTGCAGACCGTCCCGCAAGCGGGACATCTGTTGAATGTCGAGGCGCCCGACGTCGTCAACGCGGCGATCGCGCGGCACCTGAAGCCCGTGGAGGAACGATGACGACCGAGTGGCGATTCATCACCGCGTTCGCGTCGCACTTCACGCGCTGCCAATTGCACGAAGGCGAGACAGTCGCATTACTCAGCGAGGCGCAGAGTCGGCCGACATTGGTCGAGACCGCGCGACTGGCGGCGCAATCGCTCGGCGGTCGAGTGTTCGACGTTGTCGTACCGACGCCCCCATCGGCCAACGTCGTGCCCATTCGGTCGACCGGCGCATCGCAAGCGATCGCCGGGCATCCGGCAGTCATCGCCGCTCTCGCTGCCAGCGACTTCGTCATCGATTGCACGGTCGAAGGTCTGCTGCATTCGCCAGAACTCGGGCAGATTCTTGGCGGTGGCGCGCGCGTGCTGATGATCTCCAACGAGCACCCCGAGATCTTCGATCGCCTGCAGTGGGACGACGACCTCCCCCGCCGAGTCGCCCTCGGCCACGATTGGTTGCGCAGCGCCACCACCATGCACGTCACCAGCCCGGCGGGTACCGATCTCACCGTTCAACTCGCGGGTGCTGCGACCGCGGGTTCGACGGGCATCACCGCCGGGCCCGGCACGATCGCCCACTGGCCGGGTGGCTTGGTGCTCGCATTCCCCGCCGCGCACACGGTCAGCGGCACGATTGTTCTCGCGACCGGTGACATGAACCTGACATTCAATCGCCTACTCGAATCACCCGTCGCGCTGCACATCGCCGACGATCACATCGAGCGCGTCGAGGGTGACGGCGCCGACGCGATCCTGTTTCGTAGTTACCTCAGCGCGTTCGGCGACCGCGAGAGCTACGCCACCAGCCATGTCGGCTGGGGCATGAACCAATTCGCGCGCTGGGATGCCGCGCAGCTGTATGACCGGCGCGAGACGTGGGGCACCGAAGCGCGTGCGTACGCGGGCAACTTCCTGTACTCCACAGGCGCGAATGAGACTGCTGGCCGTTTCACCGCCGGACACTTCGATCTGCCGATGCGCAACTGCACCGTGCGTCTGGACGACCGCACGGTCGTTGCCGATGGCGAGTTGGTAGCGGAGTTGCGCTAGTGACGAACAGCATCGACTCCGCACAGGTGGTGTTGCCGTGCGATGAACCGATTTCGGCGACGATCGAGTTCTTCACCGCTCATGGGTTCGCCGTGCGCACGATCATGCCTGCCGACCATCCACGTATGGCCGTGCTGCGCGGCCACGGCCTGACTATCCGGTTAGAAGTCGGTGCGTCGGGCACACCAGGTCGGTTGCGGCTGCTGAGCAACGACTTGATCGACCCCTACGAAGCCACCGCGCCGAACGGCACGGTTGTCGAGTTCGTACCTGCGCAGCAACCGCTTGTCATGCCACCGCTAGTCGAGCAGTTCGTCGTCACGCGTGCGCCGACCAACGACGACACTTTTGGTGAGGGGCGCGCGGGTATGCGTTATCGCGACCTCATCCCGAGCCGTCTCGGTGGGCGGTTCATCGCCTCACACATCCTGATCGAAGAGGGTGGACCAGTCGACGATTACGTCCACTTCCACAACGTGCGCTTTCAGATGATCTTCTGCCACCGCGGTTGGGTACGGGTCGCGTACGAAGATCAGGGCGAGCAGATGTTGATGCACGAGGGCGACTGTTTCCTCCAGCCGTCGACGATTCGCCATCGTGTGCTCGAGGCTTCCGACCGCATGCAGGTGATCGAGATCGGGTGCCCGGCCGAGCACGAGACCTGGGCCGACCCGGACACCACGCTTCCCACGGGCGCCGTCGACACGCATCGTGGCTTCGGGGCCGACGGCCATCGCTTCCTGTTCCACCAAGCCGCCGACGCAACTTGGTCACCCGCACGCTTATCCGGTTGGGAGGCGCGCGACACGGGAATCGGTACGGCCACCGACGGTGTCGCCAACGCTCGCGTGCTACGACCCGTCGGCAATCCCCCGCCCGCGACGACGTCGCACAGCGGAGAGTTCCAGTTTCACTTCGTGCTTGATGGCGCGATCACACTGCAGCGCGCCGACGACCAGCCGCTGCGCCTGCACGACGGCGACTGCTTCGTGGTACCGGCAAACGTTGCGCACACCATCAGCGAGCCGACCACCGACGCACAACTGCTCGAAGTCACGCTGCCCGCGTAGGCGACTTACGTCAACTCGAGCACGCCACCGAGCCACTCGATACTGGCCCGCGTGATCGGGTCGACCACCAGCTGCAGGTGGTCGACACCAGCCGAGGCGAAGGCAGCAAGCTGCTCGGCGAGTTCCTTCTGTGTTCCGCGCAGCGGCTGCGCGACCGCTTCATCGGATCCCATCGTGCGACCCGCGCCGCCCGGTGCTTGCACATACACGGCGGCCGTGGCTTGCACCTCTCCCGGCGCGCGGCCGGCTAGTTGGCAATGCTCCTCGACCTCCGCCAACTTGCGCGCAAAGCCCTCAGGAGTGTTTCCAAATCGACTCCACCATTCGTTCCACGCGAACACGTGCGGCAACGCGATCGAGAGCATGCGCGGACTCGTGGAGCCGATCATCAAGGGTGGTCCGCCGGGCCGCGAGATCGGATCTATGCGACTGCGCACCACGTTGTAGAAGCGGCCGGCGTAGTCGACGGTCTCGCCAGCAAGAAGACGGCGAATCAGACCGAACGCCTCCTCGAAGCGGCTGACCCGCTGATCGAACGCGAAACCGAATGCTCGGTACTCGCGCTCATTCCATCCGGCCCCGAGGCCGAGGATCAGGCGTCCGCCTGAGATCGCGTCAACGGTGGCTGCCTGCTTGGCGAGCATCGTTGGTTCGTGAAAACCGATCGATGCCACGAGCGGCCCAATTTCAACGCGCGTCGTGACCGCGGCGATCGCAGCCAGCGATGTCCATACCTCCCACGGCCCGCGCACCGTCCCGTCGGGTAAGTCGTAGAGCAGGTGATCACCAAGCCAGATCGAGTCGAAGCCGACCGCCTCGGCGGCCTGCGCCATCGCGATCAATTCCGGCCACGGCACGAACCGTTCGACCTCGGGCAGTTGCACACCGATCTTGTAAGTGCGGCTCACTTATCGCGTAGCGCAGCAAGTGTCGTGCGGTAATCGTCGACCGAGATCTCGCTGCGCGCCAACCGCTCGGCGACGATCGCCTCGGCGCTCGCAGTCGGTCGCGTAGCGGAACCGCCGGAACGACGTCGCGCAATGAACCAGGTAATAAAAGCCGTCGCCGCCACCAACAACACCAAGATCAGCAGGCCGCCACGATGGTGACCGCCGTGTCGACCATCGAAACCGCGTTCCGTCGCGAGAGCGCTCATCTGGGCCACGATCAGGTTGTAGGTCATGCGTTCACCGTACTCGCAGCTATGTCATCGCGTGCCGCAGGGCCAGGTCGACGTATGGCGAAAGGAACTCCGCAGCCGTGGCGGTGAGGTGGCTGTCGTCGCGATACATCAACACGTTGCCGACGATCACCGGGCAAAGGGTGTCGGTACACGTCCAGTCACTGGTCGGGATGAAGTCGATGTCGTATTTCGTCGCCACCTCCCGTTCGACCCCGAGCCGGGTCGGCCGAATGGCCTCTTCGCGCGATGCCAGGCAGTTCGGCACGTTTGTGAGATTGATCGCCAGGCAGTAAGGAACGAGCAGCTTCGGAGTCGATGAGTCGCCGAGCAGTAACACATGTTCTGCGAACGGTTTCAGCTTCGAAACGGTCAGGTCGGTGCCGTCGCGCCACACCTGATCGGGAGTACGACCTTCGGTTCCAGGCGCAGCCTGGTAGCGATACCCCGACATCACGACCAGGTCGGGATGCAACGACTCCATTGACGCGATCACGCTCGCCCGCCACACCGCACAATCGGTGTGATCGGGATCCTTGATGGTGGGGATCTCCGCGCTCGGGCATGCCTTCTTGGTGTGTACGATCAAGCGCCACTCGTTCGCGATCGCCACCTTGTTGATGGCGGGCATCCATTGCGCAGCGTGTGAATCGCCGAACAAAACAATCGTCACCGTGCCCGCGGGGTCGCCGTATACGCACTGCTTGGGTTCGGGCTCGCCGACTTCCAGAATGCACTTGTCGGCGTACACCTGCGGCAGGTCGTCGCTCGACTGGCCGAGGCTTGGGTTCATGTTGGCCGGCACCTTCTTGGTGGTGACGGCCTCCTCCAGCAAAGCAAGGTTGGCTGCAATCAAAGGTGCCAACTCCGGCGGATTGTCGTGCGACGCGTCGGCCACGGTCGGGCGCGGCATCGTGGTCGGCGGCGGCAACGTGGAACTCGAGGGAACACTCGTCGGCGCTGCCGTGGAGGACGGCGCGACGGTCGCCAACGTTGGAACCGCAGCTACTTCGTCGGTCGAAAGCCGCGGCGGGTTGTGTAGTACCAGCGAGGCGACGACGATGCCGGTCAATACGACCGACGCACCCATCATCAGACTTCGCGACGGGCTCGCGACAAGTTTGGGAGCGAAGCGCACTGGATTCTCGATCAACTTGAAACTCAGCGCGGCCAAGCCAATGGCACCGAGCAACAAACCGACGCGCGTCGGCGCGCTGAGTGGGCCATATTTGGCCTGCGCCAACAACAGGACGGGAAAGTGCCAGAGATAGATCGCGTAAGAGCGCATGCCGATCCATTGCATCGGACGCGTGCACAGCAACACTGCCGGCCCGCCAGCAACGGTGCCCGCGTTGATCACGGCAACGGTGGCGATCACGGGGACAAGCGCGGCCACACCCGGGAACTTCGTCGCGTCGTCGTACGCAAGCGCTGAGCCGATGATGACGCCAAGCCCGATGCATCCGAGCGCGGCGCGCAGACGATCCCCTCGTTTCCACAACGAGCCGCCGACCACGGCGATCAGTGCGCCGCTCAACAGCTCCCACGCACGGGCGGGAAGCATGAAGAACGCCCACATCGGTTCGTCGTGCGTGGTCTGCACGCACAAGGCGAGCGAGGCGATCCACATCAGCCCGAAAACGGCGATCAGTGAACGACGAGCGAGGCGTGCATATTTGACCAACAGCAACATCAGCCCCGGCCACACCAGGTAGTACTGCTCCTCCACTGCCAACGACCAGAAGTGAAGCAAGGGTGATATCGCCAGACCCTGCGCGAGATAGTCGGTGCCGACGTCGAAGAATCGAAAGTTGGCGACGACCGCACAGGCGGCGATCGCATCGCGCGCGAGGTCGCCCTGCGACAGCCCGTCGAGCATCAGCCGGCCGGCGATCAGGGTTGCCAGCACCACCAGCCCCGATGCGGGCAACAACCGGCGGGCCCGCCGCGCCCAGAAGCCGGGCAGCGACACCGTGCCGGTGGTGGCGAGTTCGCGCAGCAGCAGCGAAGTGATCAGGAATCCAGAGAGCACGAAGAACACGTCGACGCCGATGTACCCACCGGTCATCTCGAGGACCTTGGCGTGGTAGAGCAGGACGAGTACGACCGCAACCGCGCGCAGTCCCTCGACTTCCGGCCTGAAACGCGCCGCCTTCTCTACACCGCTGGTCGCCCGCAACATGAGCGTGCGATCCTACTGTGTGAAGCTCTGGCAGCGGCTCTGCGTGAGCGCTTCCACTAAAACATCGACGCCGTTGAGCACCGTCGCCTTTGCGGCGTCGTTGAAGGCATCTGCGCCCGCGTCGACGATCGCGCGCATGTCGCTCACAAATTGTGCGACTTGCGCTGCTGCGCCGGGACTGAGCAGCCCAAGATCGGGTTCACTTTGTTCCGCAACGGCGAGCAACGCAACTGCATCCTCGAACACAATGAGTGGCGCAGTCGGATCAAACAGCGGCGGAGTGTCGGTCGCTGCCAGTTCCCGCACGAGCGCGGTGCCGGTGAGTACCTGTTCATCGAGTTTGGCGAAGTCGACAACGTCCGCTTCGTCTTGGGCCGTGTGGTAGCAGCCACCGGTTGCATCGGTGAACAGCATCGCGGGCACGCCTGCCTGCGCGAAGTTGGAGTGGTCGCTGCGCCCATGGAACAGGAACGATCGCAGCTGCACGGGCTGCAGGGTCGATGCTGCCATCGCCGCAGCTGACGCTTGTGCGAGTTGCCGGCTGCCGGTCTCGGCACCGATCGCGATCGTGACTTTCGCGAGCGAAGGCAACACGATCGCGCCCTGGATGTCGAAGTTCAGATACGCCACGGTCTGCGCGATCGGGACTGCCGGGTCGGCCACGTTCGCCGCCGAGCCCAGCAAGCCATCTTCCTCCGCGTCCCACAGCGCCACGATCACCGACCGGCGCGGAGTCCCTTCGGCCGCGATCGCGCGGGCGATGCTGATGACGACGGCGTCACCACTGGCATTGTCGGTCGCACCGTTGCAGATGTTGTCGGCCGCGTCGTCGGATTCACAGTCGGATCCGAGGTGGTCGTAGTGCGCGCCGATGATCACGTACTCATC
>JANWKM010000008.1 GCA_025451395.1 Ilumatobacteraceae bacterium | reverse complement strand
GGCCATCGGTGTGCTGCGCGACCCAGGCGCGACGACCACATTGCGCAGACCCATGCGCGCCCATTGAGCGACCAACGTGGCGCAGAACGTTGCGTGCACATCTTCCGGCGCCCACGTCATGGTCGCAACGATAAGGCGTATCGTGAGCCCGTGCGTCCATCGCTGGCGGTCGAGATCTGGTCCGACGTCATTTGCCCTTGGTGTTACATCGGTAAACGCCGTTGGGAGACCGCCGCGACCACGTTGCACGACGAGGTCGACCTGCAGGTTGTGTTCCGTCCGTTCCAACTCGACCCGACGGCTCCGCCCGATCGCACGGTCCCGGTCATCGAGGCATACGCGAAGAAGTTTGGCGGTGCGCAACGTGCCGAAGAGATCATCGAGCACATCACGTCGGTCGCGGCTGGCGAAGGACTCGCGTTTCGAATGGATCGGGCATTGCGCGCCAACACCCTTCTCGCCCACCGACTTCTGTGGCTGGCAGAAGCCACAGGTGATCAGTACGCGCTGAAAGAACGACTCCTGCAGGCCTATTTCTGCGATGGATTCGACATCAGCAACCTCGACGTGCTGGCGGTGTGCGCCAGCGAGGTGGGGATGGCGCACGACAAGGTGCGCGACTTCTTGCTGAGCGACGATGGCATCGGCGATGTTCACGGCCTGCTGGCAATCGCCGCCGAAGCGGGAATCACGGCGGTCCCGACGTTTGTTTTCGACGGACGTTGGATGGTGCCCGGCGCGCAAGACGCCGCGACCTTTGTCAGTGTGGTCCGGCGCACGCTTGCCAATAACCTTGCCTTTACACTTGACGATGTGAATACCAATGTCTGACATACAGAACCTGCAATGGTCGCCGCTCAGCGGCCCCCTGGCCGCACAGCAACTCGGCGACCCCCGCGCTCCAAAAGTCGTGTTCCTGCACGGGTTCACCCAAACGTCGAACTCGTGGAAGCCGATCGCCGAGCAGATCGCCGCCGCGGGATACCACGCGGTCATCGTCGATCTTCCGGGGCACGGCGACTCGGGTGGTGTGCGCGCCGACCTGCGGCGCACCTCCGACATGGTCGCCGCAATCGGTGGTGTCGCTACGTATGTCGGCTACAGCCTGGGTGGACGCGTGGCGTTGCACCTCGCGCTGATGTATCCGCACCTCACACGATCAACTGTCCTTATCGGTGCCGATGCCGGGATCGCGGACGACGACGAGCGTGCACGGCGCCGTGAGGCCGATGACGCCGTCGAGGCGCGGTTGAACGAAATCGGTGTCGAGGCATTCGTACGCGAATGGGTCTCGCAGCCGTTGTTCGGCGACCTCGTTTCCACCGATGCCGATTTGGCCGATCGCTTTCGCAACAGCAAGCCGGGGTTGGCGAGCAGTTTGCGACACGCGGGTACCGGGGCGCAAACCTCACTATGGCCGCGGCTGCGCGAGGTCACCGCGCCGGTGCTGGCGATGGCGGGAGAACGCGACGAGAAGTTCGCAGCACTTGCCGAACAAATCGCCGCCGCCGTTGGGCAGGGCAGGGCGCTTCTAGTTCCGAATGCCGACCATGCCGCGCACCTGCAACAGCCCGACTTCGTGCTGCAGGCGATCCTCGGCGTGCTGCCACGCCTGCGGACCGCGCCCGCCGTGTCGTAAATCAAATAGTCGCCTAACCACCGAGCGCGATTCCCAGCGCGGCAAGTAGGCCGGTTGCCAATTGCACCTTGCCGGTGCCACCAAGTACCGGAATCAGCGCACGTGCGTGCGCACCGCGCACGATTGCCCTGGCGGGCACGATCGCCAACACAACACCGGCAAGACCCAGGGCGGCCCACGGTCTGCCCTCGAGCGCGGCCGCAACGACGAGGGCGAATGCCGCGACCAGCAACGCGAGATACAGCGCACGCGTTCGTCGATCGCCGAGTCGAACAGCCAGCGTACGTTTACCGGCGATGCGGTCCGTCGGGATATCACGCAGATTGTTGACGACCAGGAGCGCACAGGCGAGACAACCCGCGATGCAGCCGGCCAGCCACGCGATTGCGGTGAGGCGCTCGCACACGACGAACGTGGTGCCGACGGTGGCGACGAGACCGAAGAAGATGAAGACGAAAAGCTCGCCGAGGCCGAAGTATCCATACGGTTTCGGCCCGCCGGTGTAGCCCCAACCCGCCAGCAGCGCGGCTGCGCCAACCGCCAGCAACCACCAACTGGTGACGACAGCCAGCACAAGTCCGGCAACGGCGGCGACACCGAACGCGATGAGCGCCGCACGCTTGACCGCAGACGCAACGGCCAAGCCGCTCGCAACCAAACGTGCTGGTCCAATGCGCTGTGCATCGGTACCGCGTACGCCATCGCTGTAATCGTTGGCGTAGTTCACCCCGACCTGCAACGCGAGGCTGACAACCAGCGCGCCAGCCACGCGCCACCACACCGGATGTTGCTGGCCCACTGCGGCCGCGGCGCCGAGCGCAACTGGCACTACTGCCGCGGGCAACGTTCGTGGTCGGGCGCCGATCAGCCAACGGTTCATCATCTCATTGTCATCTAATCTCACCTGTGTGGCGCACCTGGTGGCGATCGATCTGCCGGGTGGCCCAACCTTCGTGGCTGCCCTGCAACGAGAGTGGGACGCGGGCAATGCGGTACTACCGGTTGATCGTCGACTGCCAGCAGCAGCGCGCGCCGCGATGTTTGCATCGCTGGCGCCAGATCGATTGCTCGACGAGCAAGGCGCGCATCAGCTGCCGGGACGAGGCGTCGAAGATGGGGATGCGCTCGTCATCGCCACCAGCGGTGCGACGGGCACACCGAAGGGTGTCGTGCTCACCCACCAAGCAGTGCGTGCCTCGGCGATTGCGTCCAGTGCGCGGCTAGGGATCACTGCCGCCGACACATGGCTGGCATGTCTTCCACTCGCCCACGTCGGAGGGCTCTCGGTAATCACGCGAGCGTTACACCTCGACGTGCGACTGATCGTGCACGAGGGCTTCGATGCCGATCGCGTACAAGCCGCGGCACGCGAAGGAGCCACAGCCGTTTCGTTGGTGAGCACGGCTTTGCAACGCATCGACCCGCGTCTCTTCCGGGTGATCGTTCTCGGTGGCTCGCGGCCGCCCGCGGATCGACCAGCAAACGTGCACACCACGTACGGCCTTACCGAAACGGGCAGTGGTGTTGTGTACGACGGCGCGCCACTCGACGGCGTTGAGTTGAGTATCGCGCCGAACGACGAGATACTCGTGCGTGGGCCGATGCTGTTGCGCTGTTACCGCGATGGTTCAACGCCAGTCGACGCCGAGGGATGGCTGCACACGGGCGATGTTGGCAACCTGCTACCCAACGGACGACTGAATGTGCAGGGGCGAGCCGACGACCTGATCATCACCGGCGGCGAGAACGTATGGCCAGAGGTTGTGGAGAGTGTGCTTGGCACCCACGCCGCTGTCCGCGACGTAGCCGTGGTCGGCGAGCCGGACAGCGAGTGGGGTCAACGGGTTGTTGCATGGGTCGTTCCGAATGGCGAAGCACCTTCGCTCGCCGAGCTGCGTGCCCACGTACTCGAATCACTCCCGGGCTACTGCGTCCCGAAGGAACTTCACATAGCCGGCGCGTTGCCACGCACCTCGCTGGGCAAGGTGCAGCGGTATCTGCTGCTGCGTTCTACCGACGGCTTTTCTAGCAACGGCTAGGGTGCCGCCGATGAGTGCGCTGCCGCGGCGGTATTGGCGACTGTGGGCGGCCGCCGGAATCTCCAACGCCGGCGATGGAGTGTTCGTGATTGCGTTGCCGCTACTGGCGGCACGGATCACCGATCAGCCCTCAGCGATCTCACTCGTCGCGATGTTCTTCACCATCCCGTGGCTGTTGTTTTCGGTGCCGATCGGCGCGCTGATCGACCGTGTCGATCGCCGCCGCGTGCTGGTCACCGCCGACTTGTGCCGTGGCGCGCTGGTCGGAGGCTTGGCGTTGGTGGCGGCGTTCGATGACGTGAGGTTGTGGATGCTGTGGGTGTTGGCATTCGGCCTCGGCCTTGGTGAGGTGTTCTTCGACAACGGCTCGCAGGCGATCCTGCCGTCGGTCGTCGACGAGGAACAACTGGAACAGGCGAACGGGCTGCTTTATACCAGCGAGATCGCGGGCGGCACGTTCCTTGGCATGCCGATCAGCAGCGCGTTGTTCGGCTTCGCGGTGTGGCTGCCCTTCGGCGTCGATGCCGCAAGTTTCGTCGTGGCCGCCATGCTCGCTGCCAGCCTGCGCGGCTCGTTTCGCCCTACCCCACATTCCGACGCCGACACGAACACGGGTGGGCTGATCAGCGAAATGCGGGTCGGCCTGAAGTGGCTCGCCAGCCATCATGTACTGCGCAACCTCACGCTAGGAGTCGCACTGACGAACCTCGCGCTGGCAGCGACCCAATCGACGTTCGTGCTCTTCGCGATCGAAGAGCTGCACATCTCAGAGAACTGGTTCGGGCCGTTGGTCGCGATCATCGGCGCTGGAAGTCTCTTTGCAGGCCTCGTCGGCGGACGATTGATCGGCAAGGTGGGTCGTCGCTTCGCCATGCTCGTCGCTGGCCTCGCCCCCGTGTTGACAAGCGTCGCGATTGGGCTCTTTCCCGTCACCTGGTGGGTGATCGCGATGACCACCGTGCAAGCTCTCACCATCACCATTTGGAGCATTGTCGCGGTGACGCTGCGTCAGCAGTTGGTGCCCGACCACCTGTTCGGACGAGTGAACAGTGTGTATCGCTGGATCAGCACCGGTGTGATGCCGATCGGAGCCATCATCGGTGGAGCGACGGCCGATTGGTTTGGGTTACGCGCACCGTACTTTGCATCCGCGGCGTTCTTGCTGATTGCCTATGCAGTCGTTGCGCTGCGACTCTCGGCCGCAGAGTTGAGCGCTGCCGACGATGTCGCGCGCGAGGAACGCGCTACTCATTAAGTTCGGCGTGGCGGACCGAGTCGGGCTCGAGCGTCACTTTGACCCGGCGAACGCGTCGGCCTTCGACCTCTGCTGCATTGAATCTCCAACCGTCGTAGACGATCGACTCACCAACGTTCGGTACGTGTTCCAGCGTGCCGAACAAGAATCCACCGACAGTGTCCCAGTCTTCGTCTGGGATCGAGAGGTCGAGCAGGTCGTTGAGATCGCCGATCGACATACCGCCATCGACGAGATAGTTGCCGTCCGCGAAGCGGTGCACCTCGGTTTCCTCATCATCGTGCTCGTCGACGATTTCGCCGACCAACTCCTCTAGGCAATCCTCCAGCGTCACCAACCCACAGAACGCGCCGTACTCGTCGGCGACCAGTGCAAGGTGAAACTTGCCCGCCTGCATCTCACGCATCAGACGATTGACCGGTTTGTTCTCGGGCACGAATTCCACGGGACGAATGAGGTCGGTCACAGGATGATCGCCACCGCCGTCGCGTTCGGTCAGCATCAGGTCCTTGATGAAGGCGAGGCCGAGCACGTCGTCGTCGTCTGAGTTCACTACTGGGAGCCGACTGAAGCCATGTTCCAGTGCGATGTCGAGTGCCGCCGTGACCGTCGCCGTGTGTTCCACGACGATCAGGTCGGGGCGCGGCACCATGATCTCGCGCGCGACCGTGTCGCCGAACTCGATGATGCTCTCGATCAGTTCGCGTTCCTCGTGCTCGACGACGCCGTCCTCGGCGGCGACCTCGACGATTCCCAGCAGCTCCTGCTCCGAGACAAACGGACCCGCTTCTAGACCCTTGCCGCGCACAATGACGTTGGTGAGCTTGATCAACCCCCGCGAGATCCATTGCAGAAGCGGAAATCCGACGAGCAGTGCTGTCGGGCGGGCAATCAGTAATGCAGCTCGCTGCGGATAAAGCACTGCATACGTCTTGGGCACGGCCTCGGCAAGCACATAGAAGATCACCACGTTGAGCACGACGCCGATAGCCACCGCATATCCACCGAGCACCCGCCCAGCCACGACCGCCGTGAGTGTCGTTTGCACGGCCTGACAGATGTTGACTGTGAGCAGCAGCGGGTTAGCTGTGCGCGCTGGGTGTTCCACGAGCCGTTTCAGTGCCTTGCCCGACTTCAAACCCTGGTCGGCGAGTGACGCCGCTCGCGGCTTGGTCATTCGCGAAAGGCTCGTCTCGGCAACAGCAGCGAAGCTGAGGAACATCAACAGCACGACGATAATGACGACCATCAGCAGGTCGAGGTTGGTGAACTCCCCTGCAATCATGCGTGCTCCTGGCGGAAGTTTTCCGGTGCCGGTCCGTGCCAGTGATGCTGCTGCAACAGTTCGAGCTCGCGCTGGCGCATGGCGTCGCGTGCAGCAGGTTCGTGGTGATCGTGGCCGAGAACGTGCAAGATGCCGTGCACGATCAGCAGCGCGAGTTCGTCGTCGATGGTGCCCGCGTGTTCGGGTGCCTGGCGCTTGGCGACTGCCGGGCACAACACCACGTCGCCGAGCAGCAGCGGCATGTCGCCTGGGTCGGGTGGGGCCCGATCGGGGCCGCGGCTCGGCGGCATTCCGTGCAGCACAATTTCGGCCTCGAGCGCGTCGATCGGAAACGCGAGCACGTCGGTGGCCCCTGTGCCTCCCATATGTTCTTCGTTCAGCTCAGCCATCTCGCGTTCGGTCACAAACAGCAGCGACAACTCAGCAAGACCACGAACGCCCTCCGCGCGCAACACATCGGTGGCGAGGGTCTGCCATCGTTCGAGTTCGACGACGACATCGGTCTGCTCATCCGCGCAGAATACCTCTGGTTCCCCTTCGCCACCGACTCGTCGCGGGGCGTCTAGTCGAGGGCGCGATGCATCAGGCACGTTTTTCCTTTGTCGTGCCGGCCTTCTCGTAGGCGGCCACGATGTCGGCCACAATCCGGTGGCGTACCACATCGCCGGCACCGAGATGGATGAAGGCAAGCCCATCGATTCCGGTGAGGGTGCGCTCGAGACCGAGCAGACCGCTGCGACCGTCGGGAACGTCGACCTGACTGGTGTCGCCGGTGACAACGACCTTCGAGCCGAATCCGATGCGAGTGAGGAACATCTTCATCTGCTCGGGCGTCGAGTTCTGCGCTTCGTCGAGAATGATGAAGCTGTCGTTCAGCGTGCGACCACGCATGAACGCCAGCGGTGCGACCTCGACCAACTGGCGCTCGAGCAGCTTCTGCGCCCCTTCGGGTTCGACCATGTCGTACAGCGCGTCGTAGAGCGGGCGCAGGTAGGGATCGATTTTGGCCATCAGGTCGCCGGGCAGGAAGCCCAAGCGCTCGCCGGCCTCCACCGCAGGTCGCGTGAGGATGATGCGCTGCACTTGTTTGGTCTGCAACGCGTGCACCGCCATCGCCACTGCCAGCCAACTCTTGCCGGTGCCAGCCGGGCCCAGGCCGAACGTGATGACGTTTCCTCGAATCGCGTCGACGTAACGCTTCTGCCCGGCCGTCTTGGGCCGGATCGGCTTGCCTTTCGACCCGCGCAAGATGTCGTCGGTGAGGACGCGACTGGGGCTTTCGTTGTCGCGCATCATGTCGATGCTGCGCCGGACACTGCTCTCGTCGAGATGATGACCCTGCTGCAGCAGCACGACCAATTCCTCGCACAATCGGCCGACCACTTGCGCCTCAGGACCGTCGACGTGGATCTCGTTTCCGCGCGCGACGATGGTCGCATCGGGGAAGGCGTCCTCGATCAGGCGCAAATGCGCGTCGCGCTGCCCGACAAAGGCTGCCATCAGGTGCGCGCCGGGCACGACCACGGAATACGGCTTTGCTAGCGAGGTCATCGGCATTGACTCATTCGTCTCTACCGTACCCAACAGGCGCTGATTCCATGTCGCTGATTGCATCGCTCAGGAACTGCGCCCGATCGTCAAGAACGCGTCAAGTTGACCACTACTCTAAGCGCGAACCCAACTGCCCCTTGCGTTCAGCCCCCGTCGGCGAGGTATGATTGCCGGATCGTTCCGATGGGCGGTGGGTATTGTCGGCGATGCGAGGAGGCTTGTTGAATCGGGAGCCTGTACTCCTGAGTTGGATCTACGTCGGAATTGGCGCGGTCATGACTGCGCTCTGTTTCGCGGTGCCCAGCGAGTCGCTCCGCGACACGATCTATGTTGTCGCCGCGTTGCAGCTCATCCCGGTCGTTGTCTTCGCGCGTTGGCGCAACAACCTCTCGTGGTATCCCGTCGCCTTCATCATCAGCGTCGCCGGGCTCTATGTCCTTGAGCACTTCACCGCTGGCAGCGGCCCCTCGTATGAATCGCCGGTGGCAGTCACTTTCGCCCTCGCCGCGGTCGCGTGCCTAGTCGGTTGCCTGACAGTTCTGTTGCGGACGAACACGACAGGGTATTCGTCGGGTTATGGGCACGGGTTGTGGGCCGACGCGCTGATCATCGCTCTCGGTGCCTGGATCGTGTCGTGGGCGGTTCTGGTACAACCGATCCGCGTCATCGCCGACGACGGCGTCGGCATCCTGTTGTACGGCTTGTATCAACCAGCGTCGTCGGTCGTTCTCTTTTTGGTCGCGGTGATCGTGCTCAGTCGCAAGCAGCGTCCCGTAGCACTGTGGCTGCTGGCGGCTGGCCTCGCATTCAACATGGCGGGCGACATCGTGTTCTCGCTGATCGACGCCGGCCGCCTCGGTGGTGGCACCGAACGATTGGCGCTGCCGCTCTACGTCGCCGCCCACTTCTGCGCCGGCGCGTTGTTCTTGCACCCTTCGATCTCCATGCTCGGCAAAACGCCAGTCGGCCCACCGGCGACGTCGCTGGCTCGCTTAGCGGTCACGTTCGCCTCGCTCATTGGTCCAGCGATTGTCCTAGCGGCGATGGCTCCCGCCGATATGACCGACAGCATTGTGCGCTCGGTGTCGGCAACGATCATCGTGTTTGCCATCACTCTGCGCGTGGTTGTTGCGGTGCGCGCCAACGCCCGCGCGCAAGCCGAGCTGTTGCACGGTGTGCAGACCGACCCGCTGACCGGCTTGCCCAACCGGACGGTGCTCCTACAGAACATCAACGACCTGCTCCGCGATTCATGGCACCCCGACGAGCATCCGACACTGTTCTTCGTCGACCTCGACAGGTTCAAGAACATCAACGACTCGCTCGGCCATGCCGCCGGCGACGAGGTGCTCGTCACGGTGGCGCGCCGCCTTATCAACGCGGTACCCGAGGGCGCGACCGTCGCTCGCTTTTCGGGTGATGAGTACGTCGTGCTCGACACCACCGCCAAGTCGACGGGCGGCGCGATGGCTGTCGCCGAACGGTTGCTCGCCGTCTTCCGCGAACCATTGGCGCTCAGCCAGGGCGACGTGTTCGTCACCGCCAGCATCGGCGTTGCTGCGATCAGCGCTACGTCCAGCACATCCCCCGAGGACTTGGTTCGTCACGCCGACACCGCCATGTACCGCGCCAAGGACGCCGGGCGCAACTGCGTCGCCGTGTACGACGAGAGCATGCACGAACGAGTCGCCCACCGACTCTCGGTCGAGACGGCGCTGTACCGCGCGCTCGATCGCCGCGAGCTGCGCTTGTTCCACCAGCCGATTCTCGATCTGCAGTCCGGCGATGTTGTCGGCTTCGAAGCACTGATGCGCTGGCAGCAGTCGGACGGAACCATCGTCTCCCCCGCCGAGTTCATCCCGATCGCCGAGGACACGGGCACGATCGTGCCCATCGGTTCGTGGGCGCTGCTCGAAGCGCTGACTCAGCTGCGCAATTGGATCGACGACGGCGTATGCAGCCCATCGGCGACGATGTCGGTCAACGTCTCGCCGCGGCAGCTCAGCGACAGCAACTTCCCCTCGATCGTCAGCGAGGCGCTGACCCGATCGAACGTCCCGCCGCAACTGCTGTGGCTGGAAGTAACCGAAAGCGTCATGATCACCGAGCCGGAACTCGCGCTCGCCACGCTGCGTCGGTTGCGTTCGCTCGGTGTACGGGTGGCGCTCGACGACTTCGGTACCGGTTACTCGTCGCTGTCGCTGCTGCAGAAGTTCCCGCTGCAGCGCATCAAGATCGATCGCGCCTTCGTGCAGGGTGTTGCCGACAACCCCAATGATCGCAGCCTGGTGCGCACCATCGTCGCGATGGGCCGCTCGCTGGGCCTCGACATCGTCGCCGAGGGTGTGGAGAGCGTTCATCAGTTGCAGGTCCTCAGCGACCTGGGTTGCAACAAGGCTCAGGGTTACCTGATCAGCCACCCAGTGCCGCCTGACGCGATGCGCAGCACCGTTGCCGCACTCGAGCGTCTCGGCCACTTCCCCGGCCTGCGACTGAACACGGTCGAAGCCGTCACCAGCTAGTCAGCGTCATCAACTAAACGGACTGCGCGATCACTGCTTCGCCGTACGCGGC
>JANWKM010000007.1 GCA_025451395.1 Ilumatobacteraceae bacterium | reverse complement strand
TGGATTCGCGCGTTGAGTGCCTTGAGGCCTCTGGAGGGGAGTGAGGTCATCGCTTCTACAGTACGTGCAAGACCCGTTCGTGCAAGGCCACTTCGTGCAAGGCTCTGCGGGTGGAGATTCGGGTCGCGCTCGATGCTGCTGCGGCGGCCACCGACGCCGCGCAATGGGTCGGTAGCCAATTGCGTAACGCGGTACGACGCAGGGGCGCCGCTTCGCTCGCCGTGAGCGGCGGAACGACTCCGGTGCAGATGTTCTCGGTGTTGACGGCGGACGAACTGCCGTGGCACGAAGTCACCGTGTGGCAGGTCGACGAGCGGATCGCGCCCGACGAAAGTCCTGATCGCAACGCATCCTTGCTCGATGTATTCGACAAAATTGGTGCGCGCGTCAGGTTGATGCCGGTGACCGAGCGCGATCTCGCGGCCGCGGCCCGGCGATACGGGCACGAGTTGCCAGCACGCTTCGACGTGGTTCACCTCGGCCTCGGTGCCGACGGACACACCGCCTCGTGGGTTCCCGGTGACTCTGTGATCGACCAAGTGGAGTCGGTCGCGCTGTCGGGGGAGTATCAGGGCACGCGTCGGATGACGCTGACTCCGCCGGTCGTCAATGGCGCTCGCCATCGTCTCGTGCTGGCGACTGGCGACGACAAGGCAGCGTCGATGCGCGGTTGGTTGTTGCGCAATGAGGCGCTGCCAATCGATCGTCTGCACCGAAGCGGCACCGTCGTGGTGATTGATGCGGCGGCCGCTGGGCTGTTGCCGCTGGCAACCCGCCCGGTACGCGAGTAGGTAGCGTCGCTTCCAATGGACGTCACCACCACCGCCGAGTGGTCCGCCTTGCTCGCTACCAAACGTCCGGCGCACCTTCGTGAGTTGTTCGACTCCGACAGCCAGCGAGCCGAGCGCTATGTGATCACCGCCGGCGACCTACGCATCGACTATTCCAAGCACCTGATCGATGATCAGGTGCTGGCAGCACTGCAGGGTGTTGCGGTCGCGGCGAAAGTGGAGGCTCGCCGCGACGCGATGTTCGCCGGAGCCCGCATCAACACGACGGAGGATCGGGCGGTACTGCACACCGCGTTGCGCGCTCCGCGCTCAGTGCAGCTCGTCGTCGATGGCCACGACGTTGTCGCCGACGTGCACAAAGTGCTCGACCGTATGGAGGCGTGCGCTCGTCGTATCCGTACCGGTGAGTGGCTGGGCGCCACTGGCAAGCCGATCGAGACCGTGGTCAACATTGGTATCGGTGGCAGCGACCTCGGTCCGGCGATGGCCTACCTGGCGACGGAGGCATTTGCACAACCCGGGCTGAGTTGCCGGTTCGTCAGCAACGTCGATGGTGCCGACATCTCGTCGGGTCTCGCCGATCTCGATCCGGCGACAACGTTGGTCGTTGTCTGCTCCAAGACCTTTAGCACGATCGAGACCCTCACCAACGCGACGGAAGCACGTCGCTGGCTGGTTGCGTCGTTGGGCGCCGATGCGGTCGCCCAGCATTTCGTCGCTGTCAGTACCAATGCGGCAAAGGTTGCGGAGTTCGGTATCGAGACGGCCAACATGTTCGAGTTCTGGGATTGGGTCGGTGGTCGCTATTCGGTGGACTCTGCCATCGGGTTGTCGTTGATGATTGCAATCGGCCCCGCCGCGTTTCGCGAATTCCTTGCAGGGTTTCGCACGCTCGACGAGCACTTTCGTTCAGCGCCGGCCGCGGCCAACGCGCCGATCGTGATGGCGTTGCTCGGGATCTGGTACCACAACGTTCTCGGTGCCGACTCGAAAGCGGTGCTGCCATAGGCCCCCGAGCTGCGCCGCTTCGCCGCATATCTGCAGCAGTTGGATATGGAGAGCACCGGCAAGAGCGTGCGCCTCGACGGCGGGGCCGTGTCGACGACTACCGGACCGATTGTGTGGGGCGAGCCGGGCACCAACGGGCAACATGCCTTCTACCAGTTGCTGCATCAGGGGACACGTCTCGTGCCGATCGACTTCATCGGTTTTGCGCAACCGAACCATCCACTGCTGGCGCAGCACGATCTGTTGATGGCAAATCTGTTCGCGCAAGGTGAAGCGTTGGCGTTCGGCAAGACACTCGACGAGGTCGTCGCCGAGGGGGTCCCCCCACACCAGCAGGCGCACCGCGTCTTCCCTGGCAATCGACCCTCGACCACGATCCTCGCGCCGCGACTCGCGCCGAGCGTGCTCGGGCAGTTGATCGCGCTCTACGAGCACGTCGTCTTCGTGCAAGGCGTGGTGTGGGGTGTGAACAGCTTCGATCAGTGGGGTGTCGAGCTGGGCAAGGCGTTAGCCAACCGCATCACACCCGAGCTCGCGTCCAGCAAGAAGCCGCAACACGACTCGGGAACCAACTCGCTGATCAACTGGTATCGCGCTCACCGCGCCCGAAGTAGTTCAGCTTGAATTCGCCCCGATACGGAGATGGTTCCCGCTCGGGTCGGTCAACGTGAACTCACGCATCCCCCACGGCATGTTCTCGATCATTGTGACCGGCAGATCGGCGGCGTTGAGCCGCTGATGCCACGCGTCCGGATCGGTCACAATTAGATAGCACCCGGCCCCATTGCGGGTCGGATCGATGTGTTCAGCTAGGTCGAGACTGAACATGCTTGTGTCGTCGTACTCGACGAAGGCGAACCCGTCGTCGTAGCGCTCGACATCAAACCCCGCAAGCTCATAGAAGGCGACCGCCGCATTCATGTCGACGACTGGCAAGGTAGGTGTCACGTCGATTGCGCCTGACTGCTGCCGCAACCACTCGATACAGACGCGACACACCTTCACGTCGGCGTGGCATCGCAGCGCGGTCACCGCCTCACGGTCACGCCCGCAGCAGGAACACTCCATAGGCCGAACCGTAGCGGTATGGTGGTCAGCGATGTACAAGTTCGTGTCGCCGTGTCGGCCAGAACGCCCACCGAGTTACGCGTGCTGTGACGACGACGTGGATTGCTTGATCGCTGCGTAGCAGTCAACCCATCCGTCCTTCGTCAGAAGTAGAGGTACATCAAATGGACAGCGTTCATCGCGGATATTGGTATTCGGTTTCTCTGCTTGCCGCTGCTGCGTGCTGGGGCACGGCAGCCGTCATCAGCAAACGAGCTGTCGAGGAAATTGAACCCCTCACGCTGCTCCCGATCGAACTCATGGTTAGCGTGGCAGTCCTTTCGTTAGGGCTCGCGGTCACACGCGAACGAGTGTCGTGGTCGCTGGAGACCCGCCGCCTCACTGCACTCGGCGTCCTCAATCCAGGCGTGTCGTACGCGCTCAGCCTCGCCGGCCTGGTACGTATCACCGCCAGCATGTCGGTGCTGCTATGGGCAATCGAGCCCTTGCTGATTCTCGCGTTCGCGTTCTGGATCCTCCGCGATCGAATCTCGGGTCAGATGGCGTTCTGCGCAGCTACGGCGGCGATCGGTGTGATGTTGGTGGTGTTTCAACCCGGCACGGCTGCGACGGTCGCAGGCATTTTGCTGACACTGGGCGGTGTCACCGCGTGTGGGTTGTACACGGTGCTATCAAGCAAGTACTTGGCAGAGGCGTCGTCACTCAGCGTCGTCTGGTTGCAGCAGGTGGCGGCCCTCGCGTTCTCACTCATTCTGCTCGCAGGCTCATTCGCCGTGAGCGAGCCGCGTTCATTGGTTGGCGTCTCATCGACTGCGTGGGTGAGTGCGGCTGCGGCGGGCGTTCTCTACTACGGGGTCGCGTTCTGGTTCTATGTGATCGGCCTCAGGGAACTCGGCGCGGGTCGAGCGGGACTCTTCATCAACCTTGTCCCAGTGTTTGGGCTGGCGGTGAGCTATCTAGCACTCGACGAGCGCCTGGTCGGCCGGCAATGGATCGGCGCACTCCTCATCGTCGGCGCGCTCATTGCGATGAGTATGTTCGCCGCTAGACGCAGAACTCGTTGCCCTCAGGGTCGGCCATCGTGACCCACGTGTGCGGGCCCTGACTCCCGGTGTGCAGGATTGTGGCACCGCGTGCAACAAGTGCCTCGCGAACTGCGTCGGTATTGTCGTCACCAGTGCGGATGTCGAGGTGCATCCGATTCTTGACGGTCTTGGTTTCCGGCACCTCTTGGAAGTACATGCGAATGGTGGTCGGCGAGCGTTCCGGCTGGGAGTTGATCGCAGCTCCTTCACGCCACACGAGTCCGCCGTTGTAGTCGCGGGTGTCGGCTTCTGTCGCGTGACCCTGCTCGATCATCGATCGGATGAACTTTTCGTCTTGCTCTTCGACATGCCATCCGAGAGTCTCGGCCCACCAATCGGCAAGCACATGCGGATCGCGGGCATCCATCACCACCTGGAACGTGTATGCCATGTCGCGATGTTATTGGACGGCTAGCTAACGGCAACCGCGTTACTGCCGGACTCGACGGTGAAGGTCCGATAGGTGGTGACTCTGCTGTCACGAGCTGCAACGTCGGTGACGATGCGGTACTCAGCTTCCCATCGCTCGGGTGTCACTGTGTGAAGCGTGTAACCACGGTGTTCGAGCTCGGCGTCGACGAGAGCCGGAAAGGTCTTCAGGATGTCTTCAAGGTTGGCGGTGAAGAGACCACTGGAACTGATCGAGGTGGCGATGAACTCGACGCCGAGCGGAACCTCGCCATGGTTGAGGTGGCCGACGGCGGCCAGGTGAATGTCGCCAGTGATCACCACCAGGTTCTCAATGCCAGCTGCTTCGAGTCGGGAAAGCAGTCGTTCGCGCGCGACGGGATAACCATCCCATTGGTCGTAATTCAAGATCGCGCCACCGAAGGTTGCGTCGGTCAGTACTACTTGGTTGCCGATCACGTTCCATTGTGCCGATGACGCTTCCATCGTGTCGAGCAGCCACTGTTCCTGTTCGACGCCCAGCATCGTGCGGTCGGGATCGAGCGCTTCCGCACACGGTGGGTCGAGACTCAACACCACGTCGCCGCACGCCTGATTGGATCGGTATTGGCGTTCGTCGAGCAATGCGAGCGTCAACAGGTCGCCCCACTTGGCTTCGCGGTAAACGCGATAATCGTCATCCGGCGCGGTTGGTGGCGGTAAGCGGACTGGTTGGTGCTCCCACCACGCCCGGTAGGCAGCAAAGCGGCGGGCGGCGAAGGTCGCGGGTTCCTCGACGGCTTGCGGTACGAGGCCCGCGTAGTTGTTCTCGACTTCGTGGTCGTCCCAGATGATGAACCAGGGACAAACCGCGTGGGCGGCCTGCAGATTCTCGTCAGTCTTGTAGCGCGCATAGCGATTGCGATACTGCTCAAGCGTCGTCGGCTCGGGACCGAGCGGAGTCCGTTTGGCGGGGTCGGCATTTGCCGCGCCAGCGCTTTCATAGATGTAGTCGCCGAGCCACAACAAGAAGTCGGGCGCATGGTCGGCGATGTCGCGGTGCGCGGCGTAGAAGCCGTCTTCGTAATTCTGACAACTCGCGGCGGCAAAGCGAACCTCCGCGACATCCTCAGTTGGTGCGGGGCGGGTAACGCCGACGGGACTGATGTATTGCCCGACGCGGAAGCGGTAGAACCATGATCCCGGCGGCAATGTCGCCAGTGCATGCACGCTGTGGGCGTTTTCAGCGGTGGCAACCTCGTTGCCGACGGCGACGAGGGTCGTGAAGTCTTCCTCGGCACTTACTTCCCAGACCACGCGCACATCGTCGGTCGGCATGCCACCACCTTCCAGCGGTAACGGAGCCAACCTGGTCCACAGCACAACACTCTCGGTATCGGGGTCGCCCGATGCGACGCCGAGTGTGAATGGATCGCCCGGTAGGTCGATCGGTGACAGCGTCGTCGTAGTCGTGGTTGCCGTTGAACTACCGGAGGACGTCGATGTACTCGCCGTGTTGGTCGTGGGAACCGTGGACTCGCTCGACGATTCGCCTCCGTCGCCGTCACCCGAGCACGCCGCGACGGCCACGGCTGCTGCGCTGGCCAGAAACATTCGTCGCGAGATGGGTTCCATGGTCGGACAGTCTGCACGCTCTCCGGGTGGTCAGGGAACGCGAGCGAATACGGCCTTCAGGTATGCACCTTGCGCGAAGCCGACGGGATGGTCGATGGTGTGGGCAGTTCTGCGTAGTTCGTCGAGTGGTCTACCCGCTCGTGCCGCCGCATGCGACACGGTGAGATGAAACTCGTCGGCCGTCACACGACTGCTGCATGAAGCCAGCAGCAACAGACCGTCGGGCCGCACCAGCTTCACCGCTCGCTCGGCGAGCATGGTGTACGACTGCAGTGCCTTCTCGACGCTGGCCTGCCGGGGAGTGAACGAGGGTGGGTCGACGATCACAACCTCGAAGCGTTCGCCCTTGCGCGCGTATCGATCCATGACCTCGAACGCGTCGCCAGCTTCGGTACGAAACGCGCAGGCGACGACCTCATTGCGCATGAGGTTGTGCGCCATGTTTCGTCCCGCAGCGGCCAGTGCGGGTGCGCTGATGTCGACCGCCACCACCTCGCGCGCACCGCCGGCCGCGGCGTGCACGCTGAAGCCACCGGTGTTGGCGAACATGTCGAGAACACGACAGCCATCGGCGTACTCGCCGATCAGCGAGCGGTTCTCGCGCTGGTCCAAGAAGTATCCCGTCTTCTGGCCGCGCACTACGTCGGCTTCGAACGTCAGCCCGCATTCCGTGAAGAGCACTGGGTCGACGGGCGAGACGCCGATCAGCGCATCGCCTTCCTCTAAGCCATGCAGTGGCGTCCCGTGCATGTTGCGTGCCAGTCGCAGTACCAGCGCTTCCGGATGAAACGCATCGGCGACCGCTGGCACGAGGTCGATCAGGTGCGGTAGCCACATCGCCGAGTACAGCTTCAGCACCAACGTGTTGTCATAACGGTCGAGAATCAGCCCGGGCATGCTGTCGTTCTCGCCGTTCACCAGCCGGAAGCCAGTTGTGTCGCCGCGATCGATCAGCGGCTGGCGCCGTGCTTGCGCAGTCAGCAACCGTTGCGTCCAGAAGTCGCGATCGATCGTCATCGGTTTGCCGCGGTGGACGAGCTTGACCCGGATTGGGCTGGCCGGGTCGAACAGCCCGATGGCGACGAAATTGCGGTCGTCGTCGAACACAACTGCGAGGTCACCGCTAGCTCCGTCCCCCTTCACAGAGGTGATCGATGCCTCGTACACCCATGGGTGGCCACCGCGAACCTGGCGCAAAGCATCGGGAGTCAATCGCATGGCAAGGCGGCTGGTTGATGGCCGCGGCAAGCGTGAGAGCGATGACACCGTTACAGGGTACGGCCGTGGATGAGGCACAGTAGGAGAGTGACAAAGAACGCGAAAATCGATCGTGTCGGTGTTGTCGGCGCGGGACTGATGGGGTCTGGCATCGCCGAGGTGTGTGCGCGTGCCGGATGCGATGTGATGGTGCTCGAGATCAACGCCGATGCCTGCGAGCGCGGTCGCGACCGCATCGTGGGCAGCCTCGATCGAGGTATGCGCTCCGGCAAATTGGGCGAGGCAGATCGCGATGCCGCGTTTGCCCGGCTCGCCTTCACCACCGACTATGGCGACCTAGCGAAATCTGACCTGGTGGTCGAGGCGGCGGTCGAAGACGAGACGTTGAAGTCGACCATCTTTCGCGAGCTCGACCGGGTCGTCAGCAGCCCCGATGCGATTCTCGCCAGCAACACCAGCTCGATACCGATCATGAAACTCGGCATCGCCACCGACCGCCCTGAGCAAGTAATCGGCATTCATTTTTTCAATCCAGTGCCCGTGCTGAAATTGGTCGAGTTGGTCACTTCGCTGCTGACTTCACCCGCGACCACCGAGCGCGCCAGTGACTTTGCGACTGAAGTTCTGGGCAAGCGAGTGATCCGCAGTCAAGATCGCGCCGGCTTCATCGTCAATGCGCTGCTCATCCCATATCTGTTGTCGGCCATTCGGATGATGGAGTCGGGGTTTGCAACTGCTGAAGACATCGATGCCGGAATGGTCGAGGGCTGTAACCATCCGATGGGTCCGCTGCGCCTCGTCGACCTGATCGGGCTCGACACCACAATGGCGGTGGCCGACAGTCTCTACACCGAGTTCAAAGAACCGCTGTACGCGTCGCCACCGCTGCTGTCGCGCATGGTCGAGGCTGGTCTGCTCGGTCGCAAGACAGGTCGTGGTTTCTACGATTACGTGAGCCGCTGAATGGTCGACGCGCTCGAGCGGGTGACGAACCTGGTGGCGTTGCTGATGGCAACACGCGTTCCGCTGACACTCGATCAGATCGCGAGCGAGCTGAATGGGCAATATCCGACGGGTGAAGCCGCGCTGCGTGGGGCGTTCGAGCGCGACAAAGCCCTGTTGCGCGAGATCGGCGTCCCGCTGGAGACCGAGGTGCTGGGCGGCAGCGATGCGGGACGCACCGCGTACCGCATCGATCGTGCGCGCTACGAACTGACCGACCTGGCGTTGACGCCCGACGAGCGGGGCGCGCTACAACTCGCGGTCGCGGCTGCCCGGCTTGCCGACGCCCAGTTCGGACTGCTCAAGCTCGGTGGCGATCGCAGTTCGGTGCCAGTGGTAGTGGCCAATATCCCCGAATTGGAAGCCCTGCCCCTGCTGCGCGAGGCCACGGCCGACCGCGCCGAAGTGTCGTTCGGCTATCACGGCTCGGCGCGGCGGCTGCAGCCCTACGCGCTGTTGTTGCGCGAGCGGTTCTGGTACGTGATTGGTCGCGACGTCGACCGCGACGATTTGCGGACGTACCGCGTCGACCGCATCGACGACGATCCCGTGATCGGCCAGCCGGGCGCATTTCAGCGTCCCGACGGGTTCGATCCGCGACAGGTGTTTCCTTCCGACCCAAAGTTGATCGGCGACGAGCCGACAGCTCGCGCCGAGGTGTGGGTCGCCGAGTCGAGGGCCGAGGCTGTCGAACGAGAACTGGGCGGGGCCGCGGTGCGCGAGCGACGTGACGACGGTTCGGTGGTGCTGGAGGTTCCGTGCGCGAACGAGGAGGCATTTCGTTCGTGGCTGTTCGGTCTCGGTGTGCACGCGGAAGTGCTCGCGCCACCCGAGCTGCGCGCCGGGATCGTCGACTGGTTGCGCAAGCTCGCAGGTGCCGCGTGAGCGGGCGTCGCGGCCCGCGCCCGACGGGTGATCGCCTGCGTCGGTTACTAGTCATGCTGCCGTGGTTGATGGAGCGCGGCGAGGCTTCGGTGGCGGAGATGAGCGACCGCTTCGAGGTGAGTGAGTCCGAACTAGTCAAGGACCTGGAACTGGCCGCGATGTGTGGGTTGCCGCCTTTCGTCGACGAGATGGTCGACGTGTTCATCGACGACGGCACGGTCTACGCCGGTGTTCACCGGCTCTTCACCCGGCCGCTGCGGCTCACCGCCCCGGAAGGTTTCGCCCTGCTCGCCGCAGCGCGGGTAGCGATGCAGTTGCCAGGAGCCGATACCGGCGGGGCGCTGGCCCGTGCGCTGGCGAAGTTAGCCGCCGCCCTCGGCGACGACGCGGTAGTGGTCGACACACCCCAGCCGCCGGCGACTGCCGCGGTCGCTGCCGCGGCTGCGAAGTGCGAGCGACTCCGCATTCGCTACTGGTCGCCCGCCGCCGATCGGCGAACCGACCGCGAGATCACCCCGCGACGAGTGTTCGTCGACGGTGGTGCGTGGTATGTGATCGCCGATGACCACCTGAGCGGCGAGTCGCGAACGTTTCGGATCGATCGCATCGAGTCGCTGGAAAAGACCGGGGTCGTCGACGACGCACGCGATGTGGAGGTGCCTGCCGCCGACACATGGTTCGCCGATGCGGATCTGCCCACCGCTCGGCTACGCGTACCAGCATCCGAGACCTGGGTCGCCGAGCGTTATCCAACCCGCTCGGTGACGCACATCAAGAATGGCTGGGAGTTGGTGGTGAGCATCGCCAGCGAGCACTGGCTGGAGCAGTTACTGCTGCGACTCGGTGCAGCCGCTCGGGTGGTGGAGCCGCCGGAGTGGAAAGACCTCGGCGCGAGAGCGGCGCGCACCCTGCTGGCGAATTACGAAGCCACGGGCCAGACCGGCAGCTGATCGACTGTCGCGATGCTGTGCGCCTGGAGCAGATAGGGGAGCACCGCCGCCGTTGCGTCGGCGTCGGCTAGTGCGTCGTGAGGTCGCGCCAGGTACACACCGCATCGTTCGCACAGATCGCCGAGCCGATGCGACATGGTGCGCTCGGGGTCGAGCTGACGCGAGAGCTGAAGCGTGCACACTGGATCGGCGAAATGCAATTGCACGCCGACGCGCCGCGAGGCCTTGCGCAGGAAAGCCAGATCGAACTCGGCGTTGTGCGCGACGAACCGCGCCCCGCTCAGCCGGCCGGCGAGCTCGGTGAGCACAGCAGCAGCCGGTGGCGCGGTGCGCATGTCGCGTCGGCGGATGCCATGCAGTGAGGTCGGCCCGACTCGGAACCACCACCGGCGGCGCGGCGCAAGCAGGCTGCTCCAGCGATCGAGCACCGTTCCCGACCCGTCGATGATCACCACGCCGACCTGCAGCACGTTGTCGAAGCGGAGGGACAGCCCGGAGGTCTCCACATCGACCACAGCGAAGCGCTGCGAGCTGATCGGGTGGGACATGCGTTGCAACATATAGCAGGGGTACGACAGAGCAGGGGTCTGACTACAAAAGTTCTGCCGCCAGGCTGGCGACGTTGCTGCGCTCGCAGGCGCTGAGGGTGAGATGTCCGAAACAGGACTGGCCGCCGAAAGCCTGGATCAGAACGGCGAGCGCATTGTTCGACTCGCCGAGGTACGGCGCGTCGATCTGGCTCGTGTCGCCGGTGAAGATCACCTTCGTCCCTTCGCCGATGCGCGTCAGCACTGTCTTCAACGTGGTCGGTTCGAGATTCTGTGCCTCGTCGACGACGACGAACTGACGATGCAGACTGCGCCCGCGCAGGAACGTCACCGACTCGAGCGACAACTGATTGCGGCCAACCAGTTCGTCGACCAATCGGTTCGCGTCGTGCTGGCTGCGTTGATCGGTCAGCGCCACGATCGCATCGTGTATCGCCGACATCCAAGGATCGAGCTTCTCGTCGAGGCCACCGGGGAGGAAGCCGAGGTCGGCGCGACCCACCGGCACTAGCGGTCGGTACACGGCGAGCCGTTCGTAGGCGCGCTGTTCGACCACCTGCTCGAGGCCGGCGGCGATCGCCAGCAGGGTCTTGCCGGTTCCAGCGCGACCGTCGAGCGCGACAACGCTGACGTCGGGGTCGAGCAGCAATTCCAGCGTGAATCGCTGCTCCTTCGAGCGCGGGCGCAGGCTCCACGCGTCGGGCGCGTTGTGCGGTAGCAGCGTCATGTGGGCTTGGATCCGACGTACAAGTGCCGACTGCGAACCATTCCTGAGCACGGCGAAGGCGTTCTCGAACAAGCTTTCCGCACCGACTATGGCGGCGCACTCAACCTTGCCGTGGGCGTACAGCTGATCGATCACGAGATGGGTGGTCTCGAGCGTCGTCCACCCGGTGGCCCGAGTCACCGAAGAGCGGCCGATGGGGTGGTGATCGGTGGCTTCGAGGCCCAGGTGAGCTGCCTTGATGCGCAGCGCGGCGTCGTTGGACACCATGCGAGTAGGGCCATGCTGGGCCTGTCCGAGAGCGGCGCCGATGATGCGATTGTCGGGCACGGCGGGATCGAGGCCGTGCTCGATCAACAGGTGTTTCTGCACCCCGTTGATCTCGATTCGCAGGGTGCCGTCGGCCGCCGGATTCCCAACGGTGACGGGCATATCGAGTGAACCACCGGCTCGCACGCGGAGCTCTTCGATCGTTCGCAACGAGGTACGGGCCGCGCGGCCGACGTCGTCGGGCCGTGTTTTCAGGCTGTCGAGTTCCTCGATGACCGTGAACGGAATGACGACGTCCAAACCAGCGAAAGCGTCGAAGCAGGCCGGGTCGCCGATCAGCACCGACGTGTCGAGCACCACTCGCGTGCGCACATTCGTACCTGAATCGTCAGCCTTGAGCCGCTGAGGAAGCAGATCGGTCAACGCGACTCCACCCGTGGGGCGTGAGGATCGGGGACGCCAGCAAGGTTCCGCAACGATGCAGTTGTAGCGCAGACGTCGGGGTCAGTGGTGGATGCAAGAATCGCCCCGTGTCTTCATGCGTTTTCTGCGAGATCATCGCCGGCCGCGTCGAAGCCGACTTCGTTTTCCGCGATGAGCGCTTCGTCGCGTTCCTTGATCGCTCGCCAGTCTTCAAAGGTCACGTCCTCGTCGTACCTGTTGACCACATTCCGACTCTCTCAGAGCTTCCTGCCGACTCAATCGGTCCATTTTTCTCTCTCGTGCAGCGAATCGCGACCGCGTTACCGGTCGCGTTGAGCGCTGATGGCACGTTCGTCGCGATCAACAACGTCGTCAGTCAGAGCGTCGCGCATCTTCACGCGCATGTTGTCCCGCGTCGTCGCAAGGATGGACTGCGCGGGTTCTTCTGGCCGCGCGAAAAGTACGCGAATCGCTCCGACGCGACCGCGATCGCGGGTCTGATCCGAGCTCAGCTGGAGACCTGAAAAGGGTCCGAAAGTGCCCTCCGACACTTGTTGCAAATGCAACAACGGAAATGCTTGAAATGAGCCGCCGAATCCGGTTCGATTTGCTTACGTAACAGTTCCGTTACGAAAGGCAGACCGATACCCGGAGGTATCAAGTCAATGACCAAAGCAGAGCTGATCGACGCAATTGCGCAGGAGTCAGGCGTCAGCAAGGCCGATGCGGAAAGCGCTGTCGGAGCATTCTTCAACATCGTGATCGCGACTGCGAAAGCAGGAGACAAAGTCACGTGGCAGGGCTTCGGGTCGTTCAGCACCTCGAAGTCTGAGGCACGCACCGGCCGCAACCCGCAGACGGGTGCGCCCGTCGCCATCGCGGCATCGACGCGCATGAAGTTCACAGCGAGCAGCACGCTCAAGGCCGCGCTCAATCCCGGCCGTAAGTAACCAGTCCCCCTTATCAACCAAGCAAGCAACACCAGAGCAATAGGAAGGAATACCAAGTGACACCGATGAAGAAGAAAGCAGCTCCCAAGCGGAGGAAGGCTGCAAAGAAGAAGGCTCCGGCCAAGAAGAAGGCAGCTCCGAAGCGCAAGAAGGCTGCAAAGAAGAAGGCTCCGGCCAAGAGGAAGAAGGCAGCTAAGAAGAAGGCTCCGGCCAAGAAGAAGGCTGCCAAGAAAAGGGCACCGGCCAAGCGTCGCAAGAAGGCCGCAAAGAAGAGCTAACCCAGCTCAAAAGCGAACGGGGGGCTTCGGCCCCCCGTTTGCTTTTTTAACCCTCTAGTGACGGCAGGTGTAAGTAAGTAGTGGTGATGGACGCGATCTGCGACGACTTGGCAGCCGAGCATCACTCGCTCGACGAGGTTGTCGCCACGCTCGACGAAGACGGTTGGTCGCGTGCAACTCCGGCAGTGGGCTGGTCGATCAGAGATCAGATCAGCCACCTGTGGTTCTTCGATCAGCGCGCCGCGATGGCGCTGCGCGACTCCGACGAGTTTGCGGCCGATACCGAGCAGCTCATCGCCGCCGGCGGTACCGCGGCGTCGGTCGCTCCCGGGCGAGCAATGACCGGCTCACAGTTATTGAAGGAGTGGCGAGCGGATCGGGAGATTCTGCTGTCGCTCGCTCGCACCGTCGATCCCGCAACCCGTATCCCCTGGTACGGACCCTCGATGGGGGCGCGATCGTTCATCACCGCTCGGTTGATGGAGACCTGGGCCCACGGACAAGATGTGGTCGATGCGCTCGGGGCGAACCGTCCGCCCACCTCGCGCCTGCGACACGTCGCGCACATCGGGGTTCGCGCCCGCCCGTTCAGCTATGTGATCAATGGCAAGGAGATGCCGGAGGTTCCGGTGCACGTCGCGCTGACGGCACCCGATGGCTCTGCCTGGGAGTGGGATGGGCCAGCGTCCGACTCAGTCCGCGGCGACATAGTTAACGGCACGGCGCTCGACTTCTGCCTCGTGGTCACACAACGACGGCACCTCGCTGACACCTCGCTGCAGATTGAAGGCGCCGCCGCGACAGAGTGGATGAGCATCGCGCAAGCCTTCGCCGGCGAACCGGGCAACGGCCGCGTGCCCGGTCAGTTCACTACAGGTCGTTGATGCGCTTGAACAGTTCGGCGGCAGCAAGTCCGTAGGGCTCGCCGAGATCGGCAAGCCGCGACCGAATGCGCAAGCGGAACAACGCGAGCTCGTCGTGGTCGACGGCTCGCATCGTGCTCTCGAACTGGCTCTCGTGTGCCTCGAGTGCGCGCAGCTTGTGGTCGACCCACGCGCCGACGTCCTCGACATGGTCGGGCTCGTCGGCTTCCCACAACAGCAACTCGTCGGGGCGATGTGGTGGCAGTCGCTGCTCCTTGAAGAAGTGGGGATCGCGAGCGGCGACGATCGCTTCGCACGCGAGCAGGCCGGCATGGCGATGGTCTGGGTGTAGGCGATAGCGCTTCCACGGGTCGTGACCGAGAACCACTTGCGGCCGCACGGTGCGGATCACGCGCGCGACCTCGCCACGCGTTGCGAGACCGCTATCCAGTTCGCCGTCGACCTGCTTGAGGAAAGTGATCGTGCCAACCTGGTCGCCACTCAGCCGGCGAGCTGCCTCCCTCTGCTCCTGCTGCCTGGTCGCGACGAGCGTCGGTTGATCGGCGTCGGGATTCCACGTGCCCTTCGACCCGTCGGTGAGGATCAGGTGGTGCACCCGGCAACCTGCTGCAGCCCATTTCGCGAGGGTCGCCCCGCAGCCGAACTCGACGTCGTCTGGGT
>JANWKM010000006.1 GCA_025451395.1 Ilumatobacteraceae bacterium | reverse complement strand
CGATTCGCGTTGTCGACCCGCGCCATACCTCGCTCGCGGTGGATGGATCGTGATGGACCTCGTCGCCCCCATCGACTGGACCGAGGTGACCGAGCTGATCACCACCTCCTACTGCCTCATCGCCCCCAAATCCCTCGCCGCTAAAGCCCTCGCCGACTGAGCCCCCAACCCATCCGCGTTTGTTCGCTGCCGCGCGCTATCCGTGCGCGAGTGAACAAACGCGAGCCTCAGGGGGTGAGGGCTTGCACGAATGCGGGGTCGTTGCGCATGCGTCCGAATTCTGGTGCGGCCTCGATCGCGACGCGCAGTGCCTCCGAGGGCGCGGAGGTTGCGGCGGCTTGTAGCCATGCCGCTGCCGTGGTGTAATCGCCCAGCGCGGCGGCCGCACGTGCAACATGTACCGCCAACATCGGGGGACGGGTGGCCGTGTACGCGTCGGCCGCGTAGCGCGCTGCAGTTTCGTAGTCGCCAATGCGCAACAAGATTCCCGATAGTACGAAGTCGCTGAACGGGCGGCCGTGGGGGAGGGGCGTCGGCAACACATCGACCAATGCCCGCAAGTCGTCCTTCGCTGCGGCGTCGGGCGGCCACCAATTCACCGGCGACGCATCGGCGAAATCGGCGAGCAACACCCCGCGTGCAATGTCGCGCTGGCCACTTTGAAGTTGCTGGTGAGCCCGGAACCAGGGCGATGGCAGGTGGCCACCGGCGAACGCCGACACATCGCCGGTGGCCCACGCCAAGGCTTCGGCGCGGGCAAACGCTTCCCGCCCGATCGTCTGTCGGGCTTGTGCTCGGCCGCCGGAGGCGAGCTGGAGAACCGTCAGCAGCGGCAGGATGATGAAGATCACGAATCCGTGCAGTCTTGGATAGACGGCGATGGCGATGAGGCCGGCGACGCTGACTGCACCCGAGAACCACAGCATGATGCGCCGCGCATGGCCGGGGAACACCGCCCCGACAGCCTGCTCGAGGATGTTGCCCCCGTCGAACGGAAGCACCGGAATCAGGTTGAACAGCCCAATCATCGGACCCGCCCACAGCACGAAGAACTGAATGTGGGTCAAGTCCTCGATTGGCCACAACGGTCCGCCGATCGCAAGATAGACACCGAGGCCGATCGCGATCTGGGTGGCAGGACCGGCGAACGAAATCCCGACGTGTTCCCAACGAGTGAGTTTGCGCGTCGGCACGAACGACGCGTAGCCGACCATGAAGGCGAGTGAGATTTCGGCGCGGGCACCGGTGGCGCGGGCGGCGAACGCATGGCCGAGTTCGTGCACCAACGTGAAGGCGGCGATGAGTATCGCGAACAGCAAGGCGCCACCCAGGCCCAGGTCTTGTGCGTAAATGAATGTGATCAGCGCCATGAACAGCCAGAACCCGGAGCCGACGTGCAGCGGGAAGCCAAACAGGCGCGGTGGCGCGGCGGTGGGCACATCGCGAGCCTACGGGCGCGACCGTGCCCATAGACTCGCAGCTTGTGCCACTCGTCTATTCGTTCAACCACAAGCACCGTCGCCCTCCGATGGAGTACAAGGATCTGCTCGGCGGCAAGGGCGCCAACCTCGCCGAAATGACGAGCGTGCTGAAGTTGCCGGTACCTCCCGGTTTCACAATCAGCACCGATGCGTGCCGCGCCTACATGAAGGGTGGTTGGCCGAAAGGCCTCGACGAGCAGATCGCAACGCAGGTCGTCAAGCTCGAGAAGGCAATGAAGCGCAAGCTTGGCGATGCCAACGATCCGCTCTTGGTGTCAGTGCGGTCCGGTGCCAAGTTCTCGATGCCGGGCATGATGGACACCGTCCTCAACCTCGGTCTCAACGACGAGAGTGTAAAGGGATTGGCCGTTGTCACCAACGACGCGCGCTTCGCGTACGACAGCTACCGCCGCTTCATCGCGATGTATGGCCGCATCGTTCTCGACATCGACGGCGAGCTGTTCGACCATCCGCTCGAGCAGGCGAAGACTGATGCGGGCGCGAAGAGTGACGCCGAGCTAACCGCTCGCGCGCTGAAGGACCTGTGCACGCACTACAAAGCCGTTGTGGAGCGGGCGACCGGTAAGCCATTTCCGCAGAAGCCGCGCCAGCAGCTGCGCGGTGCGGTCGAAGCAGTGTTCGCCAGCTGGAACGGCGCCCGCGCGATCGCCTATCGCGTGCGCGAGCGCATCAGCCACGACCTCGGCACGGCAGTCAACGTGCAGGCGATGGTGTTCGGCAACCGCGACGACAACAGCGGTACCGGCGTCGGTTTCACGCGCAATGCTGCGACCGGCGATAACAAGGCCTACGGCGACTTCCTGATCAATGCACAAGGTGAAGATGTCGTGGCCGGAATTCGCAACACCGAAGACCTCGATCACATGAAGTTGCACTTCCCGAAGATTCATGCCGAACTGCTGGCGATCTTCGCTCGCCTCGAGCGGCACTACAAGGACATGTGCGACACCGAGTTCACTATCGAGCAGGGCAAGCTGTGGATGCTGCAGACGCGCGTGGGTAAGCGCACTGGCGCCGCGGCGTTGAAGATGGCCGTCGACATGACATCGCCGCAGGGCAAAGTGAAAGCGACGTGGAGTATCTCCAAGCGTGAGGCGATCATGCGCGTCGCCGCCGACCATCTCGATCAGGTGCTGCACCCGCAATTCGCGCACACGGGCAAGGCGCTCGCCAAGGGTCTCGCCGCTTCACCCGGCGCGGCTGTCGGCAGGGTCTACTTCACGGCTGATGACGCAGTGAGTGCGGATGAGCGTGGCGAGAAGGTGATCCTCGTTCGCAGCGAGACCAGTCCAGAAGACGTTCACGGAATGATGGTGAGCCAGGGCATTCTCACGGCACGTGGTGGGCTGGTCAGCCACGCCGCGGTTGTCGCGCGCGGTTGGGGTACGCCGGCGATCGTTGGTGCCGACGCGATCAAGATCGACGGTAAGAAGTTCCGCGTCGGCGATGTGGTCGTCAACGAGGGCGACGTCATCAGCATCGACGGAACCACTGGCGCGGTCATGCTGGGCGAGATCGCTCTCGCGGCGGCCGAGCCACCGCCGGAGTTCCACAAGATCCTCAAGTGGGCCGACACTGTGCGCAAGGGCAAACTCGGCGTGCGCGCCAACGCCGACACGGGTGAAGACGCGACCAACGCGCGCAAACTCGGTGCGGAGGGCATCGGTCTTTGCCGCACCGAGCACATGTTCCTCGCACCCGACCGACTGCCGGTCGTGCGCCAGATGATCCTCGCCGATACGCCCGAAGAAGAGAAGGCAGCACTGGCCGAACTTGGTCGCGTGCAGCAGATCGACTTCGAAGAGGTGTTGCTCGCGATGGACGGCCTGCCGGTCACGGTGCGGCTGCTCGATCCGCCGCTGCACGAGTTCTTACCGTCGGTCGAAGAGTTGCACATCAAGCAAGCGACTACCGGTCTGTCGGTTACCGAGAAGGCTGAACTGAAGGCCGCCGAAGACTGGGCTGAGCACAACCCGATGATCGGCACGCGTGGAGTGCGCCTCGGCGTCGTCAAGCCCGGCCTGTACGCGATGCAAGTGAGGGCGCTGATGGCAGCGGCCGCCGCGCTGCGCAAGAAGGGCAAGAACCCAGTCGTCGAGGTCATGATCCCGCTGACCGTCACTCGCGAGGAGTTGGCGTTGGCACGCAGTTGGGTGCAGACCGAGGTCGACATCGCGGTCAAGGGGCTGACGAAGAAGCCGAGGGTCACGATCGGAACAATGATCGAAACGCCACGCGCCGCATTGCGCGCCGACGAGATCGCCGAGGAGTCCGACTTCTTCAGCTTCGGCACCAACGACCTGACGCAGATGACGTTCGGCTTCAGTCGCGACGATGTGGAGAGCCGGATGATGCCCGCCTACTTGGAACAAGGTCTGCTGAAGCGCAACCCGTTCGAGACGATCGACGTCGGCGGCGTCGGCGAGTTGGTGAAGATTGGGGCCAAACGCGGGCGCGAAGCAAAGCCAGGTTTGAAGCTCGGCGTATGCGGCGAGCACGGTGGCGATCCCGAAAGCATTCAACTGTTCTACGAGGCCGGACTCGACTACGTGAGTTGCAGCCCGTTCCGTGTGCCGATCGCACGACTGGCCGCGGCGCAGGCAATCATCGGCGGTTCCAAGGGCGACACGAAGTAACCATGCAAGTACAAACTCGCCAGGGCCCCGCCTACGGAGTCGCACGCCTCACGCTCGCCCCGAACGAACCGGTGCGGGTTGAGTCCGGCGCAATGATGGCGATGTCGGCCGACGTTGCGCTCGCGTCGAAGGCAGAGGGCGGCATCATGAAGTCGCTCAAACGCGCAGCTCTCGGTGGTGAGAGTTTCTTCGTCAGCACGTACACCGCGCCGCCTGCCGGTGGCTTTGTCGATGTTGCCGCACGTTTGCCCGGCGATGTGACGACGCACGATGTAGTTCCCGGCCATGCGCTGTTCATCCAGAAGGGTTCCTGGTTGGCCAACGACGTCACCATCAACCTCGACGCGAAATGGGGCGGCTTCAAGAATATGTTCGGCGGTGAGGGCGGTTTCATCGTGCGCGCTGAAGGTCAGGGCACGGTGGTGTTCGCGTGCTACGGCGCACTCGAGGTGTGGAACCTCGCCGCCGGTCAGACCATCACCGTCGACACCGGTCACATGGTCGCCTACGAGGATTCGATCACGATGGGCATGCGCAAGGCGAGCGGCGGGGGACTGGTCCAGAGCTTTAAAAGCGGCGAAGGTTTCGTGTTCGACTTCACCGGCCCCGGGCGCGTGTGGACGCAGACGCGTAACCCGACCGAGTTTCTCGGCTGGATTCAGGCGACCCTCGGCACGAGCAACTCGGGTTCAGCTCTTGGCGGCATCGCCGGTGGACTACTCGGCCGGGACTGACTGAACGTTGATTGCGTTGTTGGCGTCGAGCAATAGCAAGTTCGTCGACCTCGACGTCTCGCCCGAGGCGTGGGCGGCCGCTCTCGCGGCGATCGCTGCACTACTCCTGATCGACATTCTGGTGTTGCACCGCACTCCGAAGGTGCCGACCATTCGGCGCGCGGCGACGGAAACGATTGCGTGGTTGCTGGTCGGGGCATCCTTCGGGGTCGTCGTGCTCGCCACTTGGGGTGGTAAGGCGGGCGGCGAATGGTTCTCCGGTTACCTGATCGAGTACAGCCTGTCGGTCGACAACGTTTTCGTGTGGGCGATCATTCTCAGCCACTTCATGGTTCCGGCGAATTATCAGCATCGGGTGCTGTTCTGGGGCGTGTTCGGTGCGTTGGTGATGCGCGCCGCCTTCATTTTTGCGGGCATCGCGTTAGTCAACAAGTTCGACATCACACTCGTCGTGTTCGGGCTTTTCTTGCTGTACACGGCGGTCAAGCTGGTGCTGGGCGGCGAAGGCGACGAAAGCAACCCCGCCGACAGCAAGTTCATGGCGCTGGTCAACCGGATGGTGCCGAGCACCGACAAACTCGACGGTCAGAAGCTGTTCACACGCATCGACGGCAAACGACTGGCGACGCCGCTGTTCGCCGTGCTCGTCTTGGTCGAACTAACCGACGTGCTCTTCGCCGTCGACTCGGTGCCGGCGGTACTGGCGGTGAGCGGCGAGCAGTTCATCGTCTTCACTTCGAACGCGTTCGCGATCATGGGGCTTCGTTCGCTGTACTTCTTGCTCGCCGATATGCGAGCGCGGTTCAGCTACCTGCAGGAAGGTCTCGCGATCATTCTTGCCTTCGTCGGCATCAAGATGATCTTGACGTTTTTCCACATTCATATCGAAACTTGGATCTCGTTGTTGGTCATCGCTCTCGTGTTGCTCGCGTCGGTGGGGTTCTCGCTGCGCAAGACTCGCGACGACACGATTGCGATCTCGGAGGAAATGCCACCCATCGACGAACGCTGATTCCGCTCGGGCCACACCGGGCCGCCGGTACAGTGCGGGCAATGGCGATCGTGGAAGAGGATCTAGAGCGACTGCGGGCTTCGCTCGTTCTCTCCGATGTCGTGCAGCAGTACGTCGCGCTTCGTCGCGTCGGCCGCACATGGGTGGGGCTATGTCCGTTCCACGCCGAGCGCACCGCTTCGTTCAACGTGCGCGACGAGACGGGCCGCTACAAATGCTTCGGCTGCGGCGTCGCGGGCGATGCCTTCAAGTTCGTCCAAGAGATCGAGCACCTCGACTTTGTCGCGGCGGTCGAGTCGCTCGCCGCCAAGGCGAACGTTCAGTTGCACTACACGACCGGTGAGGCCGGCGACCGTCAGCGCCAGCGGCGCCGACATCTGATCGACGCGATGGGCAAGGCCGTCGAGTGGTATCACCAGCGACTCCTCGACGCACCCGACGCCCGCGAGGCTCGTGACTACCTGCGCAAGCGAGGGTTGGCGGGCGATGTGGCGCGTGCGTTCAAGCTCGGCTGGGCGCCCGACGATTGGGATGCGATGTCGAAGAGCCTCGGCGTCGCGCCAGAAATGCTGCGCGATACAGGCCTCGCGTTCAACAACAAGTCCGGCCGAATGCAGGATTCATTTCGGGCGCGGGTGCTGTTCCCGATCTACACCGAGAACGGCGATCCGGTCGCGTTGGGCGGCCGCGTGCTGCCGGGGAGCACCGATCCGGCGAAGTACAAGAACTCGTCCGAGACGCCGATCTACGCGAAGTCCAAGACGTTGTACGGCCTGAACTGGGCTAAAGGCGACATTGTCACCGCCGACCAGGTCATCGTGTGCGAGGGCTACACCGACGTCATCGGGTTCCACCGCGCCGGTATCAAGCGAGCCGTCGCCACCTGCGGCACGGCATTGACCGAAGACCACGTGCGGCTGCTGAAACGGTATGCGACGCAGGTCGTGCTGGCATTCGATGCCGATGCGGCCGGCCAGGGTGCGGCGCAGCGCTTCTACGAATGGGAGGAGCGCTATCAGGTGCGTGTCAGTGTCGCTCGCTTTCCGGAGGGCAAGGATCCCGGCGACCTGAGCGTCAGCGATCCCGACGCCTTGCGCCAGGCGGTCGAGCAGGCGCTGCCGTTCCTCGGGTTCCGGGTGAACCACGCGCTCAACAGCCGCAAGTTGCGGTCGCCCGAAGATCGTGCCCAGGTTGCCGGGAAGGCAATGGCGGTCGTCAACGAGCATCCCAACAAGGAGGTGCGCAAGTTGTACGCCGCACAGGTGGCGGCACATGTGGGCATCCCGCCAGCGGACCTTGTGTCGTTGGCGGAGCGCGGTGTGAAGTCGCCGACGGTGCGGATTGCGCCCGTGCGCCGCGTCGGCGCTGCCGAGAACGCCGAGTTCGTCGCGGTCGCGATGCTGCTACAGCGGTGGGACGACATCGCACCGTGGCTGATGGAAGAGTTATTCGTCGACGAGGTGGCGCGTCGTGCGTTTCTTGCTGTCGCGGAATCGCAGGGTGCCGTCGAAGCCGCGCTCGATCTGGCTGATCCGGAGGCGCGCGAGTTCCTTGAGCGCGCCGCAGTCGCCGATGTCGACGCCGATCCTGTATTGGAGGCGCGCAACTTGATCGCCGCAGCCACTCGCCGTCGACTGGCTGCGTCGGTGCACGTCACCGACCCCGAAGCTCAACACGCGCTCCGCGATGCGCGGCTCGCGTTGGAAGCGATCGAGCAAACCGATGCGGGCGATGCAGGCGCGGAGACGTTGCTAGGGTGGCTGCAACGGGCGAGCGAGGAAAACGAGTGAGCAAGCGCACTGCAGACACAACGGCGAGGTCGACACCATATGTCGGTGTCGACGCCGCGGAGTGGCAGACGATGCTCGCGCGCGGTACTGCCAAGGGTGTGTTGCACGCCGACGAAGTCGCTCACGTGTTGCGCGACATCGTGCTGACGCCGGACGTGTTGTTAGAGGTGCACAACCTTTTGGCGACTAACGGCATCACCATCGACGACGGCGTCGAGGAGATTCCCGACGAGACTCCGCCGACTGGTGCGGAACGGAAACGCTCGGTCGAAGTCGAAGACACTGAGGGCTTGCTCGCTCGTCGCTGGCGACGACGCAGTGAGCGCATGAGCGCCGACGGCGGCAGCGATGTCGGCAACACCGCCGACACCGTACGCATGTACCTGAAAGAGATCGGCCGCGTCGACCTGCTGACCGCCGACGACGAGCGGCGGCTGGCACAGGCCATCGATGAGGGGCACCGGGCTGCGGCGGCCGTCGACCAGCATCACGGCAAGGCCATCCCGGCCACCGAGAACCGACGGCTGATGCGCACGGTGACGGCCGGGCAGACGGCCAAGAGTGAGCTGATTCAGGCCAACCTGCGGCTGGTGGTCAGCATCGCCAAGCGCTACAGCGGCCGTGGCATGCAGTTTCTCGACCTCATCCAGGAAGGGAACATGGGTCTCATGCGGGCGGTCGACAAGTTCGACCATACGAAGGGCTTCAAGTTCTCGACCTACGCAACGTGGTGGATCCGTCAGGCGATCACGCGCAGCATCGCCGACCAAGCGCGCACAATTCGCATTCCCGTGCACATGGTGGAGAGCATGAATCGTGTGTTGCGTACGCAGCGGCAGATGCATCAGGAGCTCGAACGCGAGCCGACGCTCGACGAATTGGCCGATCGTTGCGCGCTCAGCCCCGATCGCATTCGTGAGATCTTGCGCATCTCGCAAGATCCGCTGTCGCTCGATTCACCGGTGGGCGAGGAGGAAGACAGCAGCTTCGCCGACTTCATTCCCGATCTCTCTGCCGAAGTTCCAGCCGACATGGCGACGCGCAGCATGCTCACCAAAGCAGTCGAAGAAGCATTGGGCGAATTGAGCGAACGCGAACGTGAGATAGTGCGCATGCGGTTCGGCCTCGATGATGGTCAAGCGCGCACGCTGGAAGATGTCGGCAAGGAGTTTCGCGTCACACGTGAACGAGTGCGCCAGATTGAGGCAAAGACGCTCGCCAAGTTGCGACATCCCATGCGCAGTCAGCGATTGAAGGAGTTTCTAGAGGAGGAGTAAGAAGGCGGTTTTGCTATCCTCAGTTCGCCTTTCCGAGATAGCTCAGTTGGCAGAGCAGCTGACTGTTAATCAGCGGGTCGCAGGTTCGAGCCCTGCTCTCGGAGCCAATCGCGTCTTGCT
>JANWKM010000005.1 GCA_025451395.1 Ilumatobacteraceae bacterium | reverse complement strand
ATCGTGCGTTGGAGGTGCTGCGCAACGGCGGCTTGGTGGCGATTCCCACCGAAACGGTGTACGGATTGGCCGCCGACGCGATGAACGAGCGGGCCGTTGCCCGTGTCTTTGCGGTCAAGGGTCGCCCGGTCGAGCACCCACTCATTGTTCATGTGGCGGCACCGGAGCAGCTTGTCGATTGGGCGCGCCACATCTCACCGGCGGCTGCTCGCCTCGCCGCGACGTGTTGGCCCGGTCCGCTGACATTGCTCGTCGCCAAGGCGGACCACGTTTTGTCGGTCGTCACCGGTGGGCGCGACACCGTCGGAGTCCGCGTCCCGGCCCATCCATTGACCACCGAGTTGCTCACACGATTCGGCGGCGGTCTCGCGGCACCCTCAGCCAACCTGTTCGGCCGAGTCAGCCCGACAACCGCCGAACATGTTCGCGCCGACCTTGGCGACCTCGTCGACTACGTCCTCGACGGCGGCCCCTGCCAGGTCGGTGTCGAAAGCACCATCGTCGACTGCACCGTCGACCCGCCGCAGATCCTGCGACCCGGCGGCATTTCCCCTGACGACATCACGCGGCTCCTCGGCGCCGAGCTTGGTTTGATCGACGGCCCCACCCGCGCGCCGGGAATGCTCGACACTCATTACTCGCCACGCGCACGCGTGCTGCTGGCCGACTCGCGCGCCGCGGCCGACATCGTCGCGAACAACAACGCCGATAGCTGGGTGCTGGACTATGGCGATGACCTCGCGACCTATGCCCGCTCGTTGTATGCCGATCTTCGTGGTGCTGATGCGCGTGGAGTGCAAGTAGTCGTCGCAGTGCTACCCGTTGCCGCCGGGCTGGGTTACGCAATTCGCGATCGACTGCTTAAAGCTGCTCAATCCGATTGAGGTTTGCAACCCACTCGTCGCGCACCGCATCAATGTCCGGCGCAGGTTCCTCGTCGTAACGTTCGACGATCAGGCTGACCGAAGTCGACGCGCCTTCGGGCGCGAGATCGAGTCGGCACCAGCACCGGATCGGCTCATCGAGGAGACATTCGATCATGTACGGCGGCGCATCGACAATCACTTCACCGATCGAAGCCGCAACGACCAGCAGCGCCTCGTGCGCGAGTTCCGGTGCAACGTCGATGACGAACGACGGCGAATCCTGTTGCACGCGCTGGGCAGATCGATGTGGTGGCCGCGCTTCCGAGACGATCGCTGCTGGTGCCGGCGCGACTCCGCGTCGGCGCAGAGCCTCGTCGTAGGCAGCATTCAGTGCCTGCATCACGCCGAGATCGCCCCCGTGATCCGGGTGCAACAAGCGCGCGCGGCGCCGCCGCGCAGCGGCGATCTCGCTCGGGCTGGCGTCGGGCGACACACCAAGCACGGCAAACGGATCGTCGCTCAACCCCCAAAACGTAACGCGATTCCTGCCTTGGCCGCTTGTGACCGCCTGGATTCACCGCCTAAGCTAGGCCCTTCGTAACCACCGGGCCGCTTGCCGCGGTACCGGCTCCTAGGGGGAGAAACCCAAATGCAGAAATCCCGCGTGCGCCAAGTAGGCGCGCTGCTCGTAGGACTGGCCCTCGTGGCCGCGTCCTGCGGTGATGACAAGAAATCGGAAGACACGGCTGCGCCGACAACTGTCGACACCACACCCGTCGACACGACGCCGGTCGACACCACTCCTGCCGCTGGCAGCGAGCTCGCCGGCATGAAGGGCACCACCCCGTTGGTGGAAGTGAGCCAGGACTTCAAGGACCGTCTGGCCACCACACCTTCCGGTGCAGCCCTCACCGACTACAACTACGCCGGCGAGTCGTACGACGCGGTTGTTGTGATCGCGTTGGCCGCAGCCGAGGCTGGCACTGATGGTTCGGAATTCGCGGACCACATCGTCGGCGTCACCAAGGACGGCGAGAAGTGCACGACGTTCGCCGACTGCGCTGCGATTATCGCAGCAGGTGGCGACCCTGACTATGACGGTTTTTCTGGACCGATCTCACTGAACGGCAACGGCGAGCCTCTTGAGGCAAGCTACGGCGTTCTCGTGTTCGGCGATGGCAACCATCTCGATGATTCGCTCACCACCTACATCACGGCTACCGCCGCGGCGTCGGCTGCAAAGCCGCTCACCACGACCGACGTTGCCCGCGAGGGTGACGGCGTTCTCAACATCGGTGGCTTGCTGCCGCAGACCGGCAACCTGGCATTTCTCGATCCGCCGGAAGAAGCCGGTGTTGAACTGGCTATCGCCGACATCAACGCCGCAGGTGGCGTTCTTGGAGCCGATGTCACCTACTCGCCTGGCGACTCTGGTGACACCACTTCCGACATCGCTAGCCAGACGGCCGACCGCTTGATCGCGGAGGGTGTCGACGCCATCATCGGCGCCGCTTCCTCGTCGGTCACGCTGACCGTGATCGACAAGATCACTGCAGCTGGCATTGTGCAGTACTCGCCGGCGAACACCTCGCTGGCACTGGTCGACTACCCCGACCACAGCCTGTACTTCCGCAACGCACCGCCGGACGACCTGCAGGGCAACGTGATCGCCCAGCTCGTCATCGACGACGGCAACCAGTCGGCATACTTGCTGGTCCGCAACGACGCATACGGCACCAGCTTGTCCGGTGTCGTCGAAGAGGCGCTCACCGCTGGTGGCGTTGAGGTTCTCGGCGTGAAGCTTTACGCCGAGGATGCTCCGAGCTTCGACAGCGACGTCGACGAGATTGTTGCTGCCGATCCGGACGCAATCGTCTTGATCACCTTCGCTGAAGGCAGCCGCATCCTGACAACCATGGTGGAGAAGGGCATTGGCCCGGCCAACAAGGCGGTCTATGGCTGCGACGGCAACATGGGCAACGCTCTCGGCGACGCTTTCAACGCTGGCGAGTGATACCAAGTTTCGTTTAAGTAGTTAAGTCAATGGCCCCGGGCGAAAGCCCGGGGCCATTGTCGTTTTACTACACGTCGTTTTCGGATTTGGTGTCAGCCGCCGGTGGCTTTTGCCAGCGTGCCCAGGTAGAGCTCGATGACGGCCGGATCGGCCAGTAGCTCGCGCCCGGTGCCGGTGTACGCATTGCGTCCCTGATCGAGCACGTAGCCACGATCGACCACCTGCAGACAACGACGCGCGTTCTGTTCGACCATCAGGATTGCGATGCCGGTTTTGTTGATCGTTCGACAATTGAGGAACACCTCATCCTGTAACACGGGCGACAATCCTGCGGAGGGTTCGTCGAGTAACAACAGCTTGGGCTCCATCATCAGCGCGCGGCTCATCGCCACCATCTGGCGCTCACCACCCGACAACGAACCAGCTCGGGTGTGGCGCCGTTCGAGCAGACGAGGGAACAAACCAGTCACGTAGTCGAAGCGCTCACGGAACACCTTCGGGCGCAGGTAGCAGCCCATCTCCAGGTTCTCGGTGACGGTGAGGCTCTGGAACACGTTCCTGTTCTGCGGGACGTAACCGACGCCGCGCGCGACCAGTTCGTGTGCTTTGTGTCCGGTGAGATCCTCTCCGAGAAAGCGAATGTGCCCCGAGCGCACGCTGCATTGTCCGAGCACCGCCTTCAGAATCGTCGATTTACCGGCGCCGTTCGGCCCGATGATTCCGACGAACTCGCCCGGGTTCACCACGATGTTGCAGCCGTTGAGAATGTTGACTTCCGGTATATAGCCGGCGACCAATTCCTCGGCCACCAAAATGGACGATGCCGTTGAAGGTCCGTCGCTCACATGTCCTCCAGGAACGACTTGCCCTGATGCGCGCCGAGGTACGCGTCGATGACCGCGGTGTTCGAGGAAATCTGATCGGGTGTTCCTTCGGCGATGATACGACCCTCGGCCATCACGATCACCCAGTCGGAGAGATCGTGCACCATGTCCATGTCGTGTTCGACGAAGAGCACCGTCATTCCCTCGTCGCGCAAGCCACGTATGTGATGGTTCAGACTCTGTTTCAGAGCGGGATTGACGCCAGCCATCGGCTCGTCGAGCATCACGAGTTGCGGTCGCGTCATCAGCGCCCGCGACATCTCCAACAACTTGCGTTGTCCACCGGACAGAGTGCCGGCGTACTCGTTGCGCATGTGACCGAGCGAGAAACGCGTCAACAGTTCGTCGGCACGAGCCTCGATTGCGTGTTCTTCGGCTCGCCAGCGAAACGGCAGGATGCCGTTCCACCACTTCTCGCCGCTCTGATCGGTTGCCCCGAGCTTCATGTTCTCGATCACCGACATCTTGGTCAGGCTCTTCGTCAGCTGGAAAGTGCGCACCATGCCCATCGCCGCCGTTTTGTGCGCAGCTACTTTCTCCAACGATGTGCCGTTGAAGCTCCACGTCCCAGTGTCGGGGGTATCGAAGCCGGTCATCAAGTTGAAGAACGTGGTCTTGCCCGCGCCGTTTGGCCCGATCAGCGCAGTGATTGATCCGCGCTGGATCTCGACGCGATCGACATCGACGGCCACGATGCCGCCGAACGAACGCCGGACGCCCACGGCCGTCATGACCGGGTCGGGCTTCTCGGCCCCTGGAATGGCTTCCACTCCGGACAACGCAGCGCGGGCGGCAGTCGCCGTTTCGCTGAGTGTGGTCTTCACCGTTTCAGCGGCCATCGAGCGCCATCTCCCTGCGGTTGCCGAAGAGGCCTTGCGGCCGGAACACCATCAATAACACCAACATCAATCCCAGGGCGATCTGCACGTAGGCGCCGATTTGGCTGGAGTTGCTGATGATCGGAATGCCCAGTAACTCGACTCTGCCGCCCCCCGCCTTCGTCAGCTCGAAGAGAAAGACACTGAGGAATTGGCTGAGACCCCAGTAAACCATCGGGCCGACTATAGAACCCGTCACTTTGGCCAGCCCGCCGAGGACGAGGGCGGTGAGCACAAAGAACGTCGTGTCACGGCTGTAGTTGTCGGGCTGCACCGAGCCGCGCGACAACGAGAACATCATTCCCGCGAACGTTGCGATGGCGCCACCGAGGATCAGTGCCTGCAACTTGTACGAGTAAATGTTCTTACCAAGACTGCGCACGGCTTCCTCATCTTCGCGGATGCCCTTGAGAACACGACCCCATGGGCTGCGCATCAACATGTAGACAAGGAATCCAAGGACGAAGACGACCAGCCAACCGACGATCAACGACTTGAAGCCAAGACCGCCGTACTCCGTTTGTTTGGCCCCCACCATCACGATGCCGAACATCACGAACGGCGACACCAAGCGCAACGCTTTGTTGTCGCGACGAATGCGTTCGGCGATCAGCCGGCCGAGCATGACAGACATCCCGGCGAAGATGATCAGCAACAAGACCCGGCCGAACAAGTTGACGCTGTCGTCAAATGGCCACAGCGAATATCTCCCCGACTGATTGAACGGCGTGGTTTCGATGAAAGTTTTACCGAACCCGTTGATGCCATCGCTGGCGTTGAAGTACTTCTTGAACGTCACGGAGCGAACGATGACGCGCACCAATTCGGCCAACGCGATAGTGACGATGGCGAGATAGTCCGAGCGCAATCGCAATGTCGGTATACCCATGATGAGACCGAAGACGGTGGCGTATGCAATCGCCATCGGGATCCCCCACCAAAAGCTGATGTGCCAATAGTGCGCCGTCATGCCAATGGCATACGCGCCACACGCCATGAAGCCCGCCTGACCGAAGTTCAACAGCCCGCTATACCCGAATTGCACATTCAGGCCGATGGCAGCGATCGCGAAATACATCGCGTCGACTCCGAAGACCGCCGTCAGTGTTGCCGTCGCGACCAGGCTCCAGTGCAGATGCAACGACAGTGCCGCCCACACCACGAGCGCCGCAACAACAAGGGCGACGATTGCACGGCGCCTAATCTTGGGATTGTTTTTCAAAGCAGCCAACATTGCGTCCTCCTCAACCCACTCGCTCGCGTCGACCGAGAATGCCCTGCGGTCTCACCAACAACACGATGATCATTGCCACGTATGCGGGCACAACCTTCAGCTCTGATGGCACCCCGGTGTGCAGCCAACTGAACGGCGCCGGCAGACCCCCGCCCGGCGCGATCGGTATCCCTATCACGGAGGTCTCCACGAAGAGCCCGATCACGAAGCTTCCGACAAGGGCGCCGTAGGCGGAACCCAAACCACCGAAGGTGATGCCAGCAAACATCAAGAACAACAATCCGCCACCAAGGAACGGTGACGCACTCTCATCGAGACCACGGAAGATTCCTCCTGCCGCGGCCAACATGCCACCGACCAGCCACACGATGCGAATGATCTTCTGGCTGTCGATGCCCGTCGATGACGCCAGTTCTGAGTTGTCGCTGACTGCTCTCGTCGCCTTACCGATGCGCGTCTTTTGCAAGGCCACGCCGACAAGCACCAGCAATACCAGCGAGATCACCGCGGTAATCGTTTCTCGTGGGGTCACGCACACGGGACCCATTTGCTGGCAAACCTGATTCTTGAATGACGCAAACGTCTTGGGGCGACCGCCAACAATGCGGAGGAAGACATTCTTCAGAACGATCGAGATGCCGACGCTGACGATCATCTGTGAGATCAGCCCGATCTTTCGTCGCCGTAACGGGCTGTACACGACCTCGTTGGTGAGAAGTCCAAAGAATCCGCCGGCGATAATCGCGATGGGTGCGGCCAAGAACAATAACGACAGATGCTGTTCGGTGTTGAGGATGTACGCCACGAGCGCCCCGAACGTCACCAACTCGCCGTGCGCGAAGTTCGTCAGTCCGGTAGTCCCATAGATCAGCGACAAACCGACGGCGCACATCGCCAGGATCAGCCCGAAGCGGGCGCCGTCGGCGGCTCGTTGAGCCAACTGCGTCCAGTAACCAACCGAAGTGCGCTCAGCGTTGCCGGTGAAGAAGGTGATCGTCACAGTGTCGGTAAGGAAGTTGTCTTCGCTAATTGAGCGCTCTGGTACTCCGTCTTCGAGTGCGAAACCTTCTGGGAGGGTGGACTCATCGAGCGTGACGGTGTATGCGGCTTTGAGGGGCACCACAATTGCCACAAGACCGGAATCGTCTGTGAGTCCCTCGCCGACCACGGCGCCGTCGGCGCCGGTGACCGTGATCTTCACGCCCGCGATCGGTTCCTTGGTGCTCTTGCCGGTGGTCGCATCCTTCACCTGGTTCTGCACCCGCACCTTGATGGTGAAGTCGGCGGCGTCCACGGGCGAAGCAAATAACCCCAGCACTGTCAAACCCGCCAGGAGCAGGCCAAGTAGGTGTCGTGGTCGTAAGTTCAACTGTGCCCCGTCGTCACTACTGTTCCCCCGTGCCTGTTCAAACCCGCCGCCAGCATGCCACATTCGCGGTCCTGGCTTCCGCAGCGCTCTTCGGCACGACGGGCACGGTGCTGGTCAACGCACCCGCGAGCGCCGACCCGTATTCGGTAGGAGCAGTGCGGTTGTTGATCGGTGGCGCCACGCTGGCCGCAGTCGCCGCATCGCGGCGCTCGACAACTGTGACCCCAACGACTCGCTGGCGATCGCAACGCACGACCGGTAGTTCAACGGCTGTTGGTGCGATCGGAGTCGCGGTCTTTCAGTTGTGCTACTTCTTGGCCGTTGATCGAACGGGCGTGGCCGTCGGTACCGTTGCCACAATCGGTTCCGGACCAATGTTCGCGGGACTCATCGCCGCGGCGATCGATCGACGCTCTCCACCGACTCGATGGTTGATCGGAACTACACTCGGCGTGAGCGGCGTCGCGCTACTCGGCCTGATGGGCCGCGACGCAACGGTCGACGCTGCAGGCATCGCCCTCGCGTTTTTGGCGGGGCTCGGCTGGGCAGTTTTCGCGACGGTCGGTAAGCACCAGATCGAGCAGGGCCGCGACAGCACATTGAGTATGGCGGCGATGTTCAGCGGCGGTGCCGTATTGATGGCACCGCTGCTCGCTTGGCATCACCCGAACTGGGTCGCCAGCGGAAGTGGAGCTTTGGTCGCGTTGTATCTCGGTGTCGCAACCGTCGGCATTGCGTACACGCTCTATGGCTACGCGTTACGCCACCTCACCACCCCCTCGGTGGTCACGCTCACATTGCTCGAGCCGATCACCGCCGCGACGCTTGGAGCAGTAGTCGTTCACGAGCGCATTTTGGCGATCGGATGGGTCGGAATCGGCATGGTCCTTGCCGGGCTTGTGCTTGTCGCGTACACTGATCAGCGGGTGGAGACCCCGAGCAGCTGAGCTCGGCTATTCCGGAGGTCCCCCCATCGCAAGCATTCTTGAGCAGGCGAAAGCCGCCCTTCGAATCGCGATGTACCTGGTCATTGCCTACTTCGTGATCCACCTTTGGCAAGACCCGGGCGGATCCGCCCGCGCGACCATGAACTTCGTTGAGGGCGTCGGCCACTTCTTCGCGGCCGTCATCGACAAGATCGGCACGTTCGTCAGGGGTCTGTCGGAGTAGCGGGCGTCGCTACTTTGGTAGTAACCGCCCACATCCACGCGGTGCACGCAACGAGAGCAGTCGTACCGGCGATGTGGCCGGCGACAATCCCCACCGGCAGACCGTTGGCGTACTGCACGTATCCAAGTGAGCCCTGGATCAACGCCGTCACGATCCATGCCGTGATCGGGGCGGCAAGCACTTCCCTATCGTGACGCAGCCGGCGCAGGAGCCATAGCAGCGAAAGCGTTATCAATACCGTGATCCACACCACGACGCCGTGCACCCGCGTCACCCACACAAGCGCATTGCCGTTGACATCGCACTCGTTGCCGAAGAATCTGCGCGCGGCACCAACCGTGCAGGCCTTGCCGTCGTCGCCCTTCGCATCGCCGGCATGCGGTCCGGTTCCGGTCACGACCGTGCCGGCAACGACGGCAAGAGCAGTCCAAGTCGCAACGAGGCGCACACGTCCGCGCACACGGGGGACGACTGCACTTCTTCGTCGAAAGAAACTGGGCCGGCGGAGGCGCTCAGGATTCGCCGCGTCGGGCTCGCGGCTGCGCACGAGCAGTAAGACCGCAGTCCACACCAACACCATCGAGAGAACAAAGTGAAGTTGCACGGTCGCGGGATAGAGCTTCGTCCACACGACCACTGCGCCCACTAATCCCTGCGCAGGGACCCCGACCAGCATCACCACCGCTAGCACGATCAGGTCGCGTCGTCGCGGCCGGCGGAACCACGCAGCGACAGCCGCGAGCGCAACTGCCGCCGCCACGAGGAACGTGAAGACGCGATTGATCTGTTCGATCGCGGCGTGCTTCGACGAGACGTCGACAAATGTGTCGTCGTTGCAGTTCGGCCAATCGACACAGCCGAGCCCCGACCCGGTCAGTCGCACTGCGGCACCGGACACGACGATGAGGCTCAGCATGACCAGTGCCGCGACACAGATCGTTCGGAACTCCTTGGGTGTAAAGCCTTGCGAGCGGACACGGCGAAGGAGTTCCATGGGCGTGAGACTACGGTTCGCAACGTGCTGACTGAGCAGATGTGCATTGGGGGTCACCCGAGTGGCCTGCATGGAGTGCTCGACGGCTATAGCGTTGATGCCCAGTGAAAAAGCTCACCGTCGAAGAGCGGCGAACCGAGATCCTCGAGGTCACGTGCGAGGTCGTCATCGAACGAGGTTTCGCGGCGACCCGCATTGCCGACGTCGCCAAACGGCTTGGTGTGTCGAGCAGCCTGATTCACTACCACTTCGACTCGAAGGAGCAGTTGCTCGCCGAAGCGTTCGCTCACTACGCACGCAAGGACGTTGCCGAGATGGAAGCCGAGATCGAGGCCGCTCCATCGGCAGTCGCGCAACTCGATCGTCTCGTTCACAACTATGTGCCCGAGGGCAGCAACGACGTCGAGTGGATGCTGTGGATCGATGGCTGGGGCGAGGCTCTGCGTAACCCGATGATGCGCAAGATCAGCCAAGAACTCGACGAGCAGTCCGCCGCGTTGGCCGAGCGTGTCATCCGCTATGGCATCGAGACTGGCGAGTTTGCATGCAGCGACCCTGCCTCGGCAGCAATGCGGCTGACCGCAGTTGTCGATGGGTTGGCCGTTCAATTCGCCGCCCACGACGGGATGATGAATCGCGCGCAGTTCATCGAACACGTGCGCACGCTCGCCGCGTGGGAAGTCGGACTCGAACCGGAAGCATTGCGCGATGACGGCGCTGGTGCTGTCCCACCACTTGCTGCGCCCACTCCCGCGACGGACACGGCGCTGCGTCAACTCGTCTCGCGCTACTCCGACGCGGTCAACCGCGGCGACGCCGACGAATTCGTTTCGTGCTGGACCGACGCCGGCGAATGGAACCCCGGCAAGCCCGTCAGCGGTCGCGAAGCGATCCGGGCGCAGTTCGGCAAGGTGATCGCGTCGAACAGTTGGCTACAGCAGACAGCGCCGAACGCAGTCTTCGAAGTCGACGAGTCAGCTGGCACCGGCTCGGGACGCGTCAGTGTCCACGAGTCGTACATGTCGAAAAAGACCGGCGGCGGTTCGTTGCTCGCCGTCTACCACGACCGCTATCGACGCGTCGCGGGCACCTGGCTGTTCGACGAGCGGCGGCTCGAAGTCGTCCATCGCGACTAGTACTTAACGGCAAGGGCAAAGGTACTACGGTCGAACCTCGAAGAACGCGTTGACCGCGTGGTCGATGTCGAGTCGGCGAAAGCGAGTGAAGCCCGCGTCCGACGTCATCGCACGGGCTTTACTCTCCGGCAACCCGAGCGTTCCAAGCCCTTCGCCGCCTGGCTCGCTGAGTGCGGACGACATACACGACAAGACGCTGATGCCGTACATCAGCGACGCCATCGGGTTCTTGCGCGCATTCAGCTCGAATGTGTCGAGTGCCTTGATGTCCACCAACAGCCACACACCATCGAGTTTGATCGCGGCGCGCATCGCTGCCATCACTTCCCGCGGCCGCGTCATGTCGTGGATGCAGTCGAAAGTGGTGATGAAATCGACCGAATGGTCGGCGGGCGTCGGAGCATCGCTCGGGTCATAGAACGACACGTTGTGCAGCCCGCTGTCGGCCAGTTTTTGTGCCGCGCGTTCTAGGGCATAGTGCGAGATGTCGTAACCCCGAAAGGTGGAGCGAGGGAACTCAGCGCCCATCAGGAGGAGGGCACTACCGGCACCGCATCCGATGTCGACCACGCTCGCTCCGGCGCGTAGCCGATCGACGATGCCGTCGAGCGCGGGGAGCACCACGGGTAGCAGATTCGCGTTATTCCACGGCTCGAAGCTGCGTTCGAGACCGACAACACCCTGCGGGCCGTGACTGTCGTAGTCGTGTCCGATGCCGGTACGGAAGCTCTCGCGGACGTGCTCGAGCGCTTCCATTGTCTGTGGTAGGTCATGAAACATCCCCATGCCGAAGTACGGATGACTCGGGGTGGCCAGCACTGCTGCGGCCGCGGCAGTGAGGCCGAATCGGTGCTCGGCGTCGACCGTGATCAGCTTGGCCGCTGCCTGGTTATATGCCCACTCGCGAACCCATCGCTCGTTCAGACCTATGCGACGGGCGAGATCCTCGCTGCTCAGCGGTTGACCCGCGTCGTTCAGCGCCTTGTACAGACCGAGCTGATCACCGAGATGAATCATCCCAGCGGTGACGGCGCCCTCCAGCTTGCTGAACACCTGGAACGAGTAGAGCTTCAGAGCGTCGATGTCCGCGTCAGGCATGGTTAGTCCTTGAACTACTAGTTAATCCGGGTCGGTGAAGATCGGCGGACGCTTCTCGAAGTTGGCCGTCACGGCCTCGACCTGGTTCGGCCGACCGATGAGGCGGCCGATGTGGTGCCGTTCCGCGGCGAACTGTTCGGCAGCACCCTGGTTGAACAGTCCATTGAGCAGCGCCTTAGCCGCACGAATCGCTTCCGGGTTGCGCGCCGCGATCTCGCGCGCCATCGCCATCGCATCATCGTGCGGATGGTCGGACAGTTTGGTGGCGAGACCGAGCGCGTGCGCTTCGCGACCGTCGAACAGGCGAGCTGTCAGCACCAACTCCTTCGCGACGTCGCTGCGCACCAGTTGCGACAGCATGAACGTGCCGGTCATGTCGGGCAGGATTCCCCAGTGAACTTCTCGCACACTCATCTGCGTGTCGGGGTGCACGATGCGAATGTCGACGCCAAGCGCGATCTGAAGCCCGCCACCGATCGCGTGACCATGAACGGCCGCAATCACCGGCACGGGAACCTCCTGCCACACCCACGCGACCTGTTGGCCGAGATGGGTAATGCGTCCTTCTTGCTTGCCGCCCGGATGACCTGGCGCACTCACCGGTTCGGCGAGGCCTGCCATCGCACCGAAGTCCAGACCCGCGCAGAACGAGGCTCCCTCCCCCGACAACACAACTGCGCGCACGGCTTTCTCACTTTTCAGTCGCTCGCCGGCTTCAGCGAGCGCGGTGAACATCGCACCGTCGAGTGCATTGCGTTTGTCGGCGCGCGTCATGCGCACATCGGCGATCCCGTCGGCGATGGAGATTGCAACACGATCGTCGGCCATGTCCGTGAGTCTGCCAGTCACTCGACCATTAGTCATTCGACAAGGCGCAGACCGCTGGGCACGATTGACGGTTCGGCCTGAGGGAGGTCGACAACGAACTCCGTGCGGTGCGCGGGGAAGATGTGCTCCGACAACAACACCGGCACGCCACCGGTTGTCGTCGTCAACCGTTCGCAGCGCAGCACGGGGCTACCCACCGGCACCTCCAGCAGCACCGCGTCTGCCGCGGTGGCGGCCGCGGCACCGATCGTTTGCGTCGCGCCGCGGAGTTGGATACCGAGCAGCTCGTAGAACGGTTTGCGTTCGACGTCGCTGCGACTGAGGTGCTGACCAAGTTCCGCTGGACACCAGACGGTGACAACGGCGAACGGCGCCCCGTCGGCGAGATTGCGTCGCTTGACGCGCAGCACCTGCGGGCAACCAAGACGTTCGGCGACGTGCGCCGGCGCCGGTACGAACGCGAACTCGAGAATCTGCCGTACTGCTTCAACTCCGCGCTCGGCGAGCTGACCTTCGATCGTGTCGAGCCCGCTCAGTCGCTGCTGCAGCGGCACCGTTGCGACGTACCAGCCGAAGCCCTGGCGTGAATCGACAATGCCTTCGTCGCGCATTGTCTCGAGCGCTCGCCGAATGGTGACGCGACTAACTCCAAACTCTGTGGAGAGCTCGCTCTCACTCGGCAGCACATGACCAGGCCCGACATTGTGCAGTCGTTCGCGCAAAGTGTGAGCGATCTCCTGATAACGAATCGTGCGCATATCAGGAGTCAATCAATTCGATTCGGTTACCGAACGGATCGTCGATGTGGCACCGCACCGTGCCCGGGACTTCGTCGCTCCATTTCGCTGACAGCCCGCGCGCGGCGACGAACTGAGCCAGGTCACGAATCAGCAGGGCCGGATGCGCCCTGCGGGCCGGACGGAAATCCGCTTCCGCCCCGAGATGCAGACGCACGGCACCCGCCTCGAACCAGCAGCCGCCCCGCGCTGCCATCACCGGCGGCTTCGGAACCTCGGCGAGCCCGAGTACATCAACGTAGAAGCCGCGGGCGGTGTCCTCGGCGCCAACTGGCATCGCCAGCTGTACATGGTCGATGGCGACCCACATCGCTTGCTTCTCACGCACTTGTATGATACTTGTATACATAGACCCACCGATGCAAGGGAAACCGTTATGACCGTCACCGCTGGAACACCGATCGAACTGGTCGAGGGCGTTTACGCGACGCTGTCCGAGCGAGTAACGGCCGGGCGCAAGCGTTTGGGGCGCCCGCTGACCCTGACGGAGAAGATCCTGCTCAATCACCTCGACGACGCTACGGAGGCGATCGAGCGCGGCGGTAGCTACAACGACTTCCACCCCGACCGAGTGGCCATGCAGGACGCCACCGCCCAGATGGCGCTGCTCCAATT
>JANWKM010000004.1 GCA_025451395.1 Ilumatobacteraceae bacterium | reverse complement strand
CAGCTTTGTCGAACACCACCGGCGATACAACGTCGGCGAGTGAGCGGCGCAACATCTTGCGACGCTGGCCGAACGCCGTGCGCATCAACATGAACAAGTCACCGCTCGCCGCGTCGGTCGCTGGCTGCGGGCGACGGCGTATGTCGGCGAGTGCCGACTCGACCTTCGGTTTCGGCAGGAACACGTTGGCCGGGACCGTCCCCACGATGCGGGCGGTCGCCCAATACGCAATCTTCACTGTGACCGCTCCGTATTGCGCCGTGCGCGGGGCAGCGCAGAAGCGTTCGGCTGCTTCGCGCTGCACCATCACCAGCATTCGCTCGATCTGCGGAACGCCGTCGAGGATGTCGCACACGAGCGGAGTCGCGACGTTGTACGGCAAGTTCGCGACCAGTATCCAACGTTGCGCGTCGCCGAGCAATGCGTTCCAATCGGTGCGCATCGCATCGGCTTCGACGACCGTCACGTTGCTGTGTGGTTGCATCACCTCGCGCAACACCGGCGCGATTCCACGGTCGACTTCCATCGCCAGGATCTCTGCGCCGGTCTCTGCAAGCGCCAACGTCAGCGACCCGAAACCGGCACCCACTTCCACAACGTGATCTCCGGGTCCAATCTCGGCCAATCGCGCGACGCGTCGCACCGTGTTGGCGTCGGCGACGAAGTTCTGGCCAAGGTCGCGTCGCGGGCTCAGCCCACCGCGGGCGAGAAGTTCGGTGATGGTGGCTCGATTGTGCATGTCGTTGGGGCGTGCCGGCTAGTCGCTGGCTGGTTCGTCTTCCCAGCTGACGCGCACCGGCAACGGCGCATCAGCAAGATCACCAATCTGTGCGAACACTTCGGTACCCATCACCATTCCGACACCATGTGGCACCTCGATGCCCTGAGTGTTTGTGCACGTTGTCGACTGCCCGTTGTCGACATTCAGCACAGTCAGGATGTGGCCTTCAGGTGCGAGCATCGTGGAACACCGAGGCGTGCCGCTGTCGTCGTTGATGCGAACGAATTGAGCGGTGGTGAGCACCTCCGTCGCGCTCGGCTCGGGCGCGGTGGCGATGCTGATCGGATCGAGGGGCGCCGCGTCCTCGTCGCCGCCGACGAAGAGCGGTGGAAACGGCACGTACTCGGTCGTCGACGGTGCCGAGTTTCCCGCGTCGTCGTCGCAGTCGGCGCACGGGACTTGCGGCGAGGCATTGTCGTTCGACGAGCCGCTGCTCGCTAGCCAGTAGATCGCCAGCACCGAGATTGTCAAACTCGCGGCGACACCGATGCGGCGGCGGTGGAAGGCGTCCATGGTGTCCGTGAACGCTAAGGACGAAGGCCCGGGAAGGCAAGGCAGGCGTTCTCGACGGTTGCTCGGCGCACATCATCGAGCGGAACGCCGCGCAAATCGGCGAGTGCTTGCACAACATGGGTGACGTATGCCGGCCGATTGGTGGTGCCGCGGTGGGGGATTGGGGCCAAGTAGGGGCTGTCGGTTTCGGCGAGCATTCGATCGGCGGGGCACAGTTTGGCTGCATCGTGCAGATCGGTCGCAGTCTTGAACGTGACGATGCCGCTGAAGCTGAGGTAGGCGCCCATGTCGAGGCAGCGGCGGGCTTCCTCGGGTCCACCGGTAAAGCAGTGAAAGATCGTGCGCTCCGGCGTGCCTTCCGCGGCAAAGACGTCGAATGTGTCGTCCCATGCGTCGCGCGTGTGCACCACCAACGGCAGCTTGCGGTCGTGAGCGATCTGAATCTGCGCGGCAAACGCGACGCGCTGATCTGCGCGGGGCGAGTGTTCGTAGAAATAATCCAGCCCGGCCTCACCGACCGCGATCACATTCGCATCGTCGAAGAAGTGCTGGATGGTGTCGACTCCGTGGACCGCCTCGTGCGGATGCAACCCTGCGGTCGCGTATATGCCTTCGTAGCGCGATGCAATGTCGATCGCCTGCGCTGTTGTCGCCGCGTCGCACCCGACGGTGATCATCGTCGTCACTCCGGCGGCGCGTGCCGAGGTGATCACGTCGTCGAGGTCGGCACCGCGCGTGTCGTACAGGTGGCAGTGGCTGTCCGTGTACATCAGCGACCGGTCCTTCAACGTCTTGGGAAGAGCGGGTCGCCCTTCACGACTGGCAGGCCACCGGGATACCCACCCCATTGCGCGGCAGCAGGAAGTCGCTGGTCGGTAACGTCGCCGCTGAGACCGAGGCGTTGCCACACGATTTGGCTTGTCGCCGGTACTGCCGGGCTGGCAAGGATGGCGATGATGCGCAGCGCTTCCAGCGCGTCTCCCATCACGGCGTCGACAGCCGGTCCCGGTTCGCCCTTCCACGGCTCGTTCGCCTCCAAGTAGGCGTTGGTGGCGCGTATCAACTGCCACGTCGCGTCGAGCGCGCGGCTGGGTTGCACCGCGTCCCATCCCTCGGCCGTGGCCGCGTAGGCCGTGGCCGCGGCTGCTGCCAACGGCGAGTCGGCGCGCGGCGCGGGGCTGATGCCCTTGCACTTCTTGTCGACGACCGTTGCAACGCGCGACAACAAGTTGCCCAGGTTGTTGGCGAGATCGCTGTTGTAGCGCGCGATCAAGCCTTCGTAGGTGAAGTCGCCATCTTGTCCGTACGCGGTCTCGGCGAGCACGTAGTAGCGGAAGCCGTCAAGGCCGATGTCGTCGATCAGGTCGAGCGGGTTGATGACGTTGCCACTCGTTTTGCTCATCTTCTCGCCGTCCGAAAGTAGCCAGCCACCAACGGCGTAACCCGCGGGCGGCTCGATCCCGGCGCTGATCAGCATTGCGGGCCAGTACACGCAATGGTGGCGGATGATGTCTTTGCCGATCAGGTGGCGCGCCGGCCACCACTTCTTGAACTCGGTCTCATCGCCGCTGCCGAAGCCGATAGCGGTGATGTAGTTAGCGAGGGCGTCGAACCACACGTAGGCGACGTGTTTCGCATCCCACGGGAGCGGAATGCCCCACTTCAGGCTCGTGCGGCTGACGCTGAAGTCGCGGAGCCCGCCACGAATCAGACCCAGTGCTTCGTTGCTGCGAAACTCGGGCACGATTGCGCCGGGGTGCGCGGCGTACCAGTCGAGCAACCGTTGCTCGAATCGGCTGAGCCGGAAGAAGTAGTTCTCCTCCTCGGAGTACACGACCGGTCGCTTGTGGATCTTGCACAGATCGCCGGGATCGAGCTCGTCGTCGGTGTAGTACTCCTCGCACGCGACGCAGTACTTGCCCTTGTACAGGTCGAGCTCGATGTCGCCCGCGTCGTAGCAGCGTTGCAGTAGCTCACCGACGCCGAGTTTGTGGCGCGCTTCGGTGGTGCGGATGAAATCGTCGTTGCTGATGTTCAGTCGCCGCCATGCCTGCTCGTATAGCGGGGCGATCTCGTCGACGAAGGCTTGCGCGCTCTTGCCGGCGGCCTCGGCATAGTCGAGCACCTTCTGGCCGTGCTCGTCGGTGCCGGTGAGGAAGTGCACGTCGTCGCCGAGCAAGCGGTGCCAGCGGGCAAGCGCATCGCCGATGATGGTCGTGTACGCGTGGCCGAGATGCGGCTTGGCCGTGACGTAATAGATAGGAGTGGTCAGGTAGTACGTGCTCACAGTGAGTCCTTTCGAAGAATGGCGAACAAACGGCTGATCAGGAGCCGGTGCGCATTCGACGAGTGAGGGCCTGGGAGGTCACGGGTTCAAGGATACGCCCGCAGGGTTGCGGCTGGGCAAGCACTTTGCGGATACCGTCGGGCGGTCATGAGCGAGTTCGACGACGCAACGCACGTTGAGGCCGACGGAAGCTCGGCGATCCACGACGGTTGGGACATCAACGGCAACGCGAATGGCGGTTACTTGCTGGCGTTGGCGGCCAACCATCTGCGAGCGGTGAGTGGTCGCCCGCACCCTCTGACGGTGACCGGTCACTTCCTTGCGCCCGGCACACCCGGGCCGGTGCAAGTCGATGCGACGGTCGTGAAGTCGGGTCGTCGGTTCTCGACCGTCACGGGCCAATTGCGGCGCGGCGACTCGCCGATCATGCAGGTGACGGGCATGTTCGGCGATTTCTCGCAGACGAACAACGCGTTCTCGCACATCGCCGGTGGGCCACCCGATTTGCCGCCGATGGACGAGTGCGTGGCGCGGTCACCCGGGCAGGGTGTCGTGTCGGTTCCATTGCAGCAGAGGTTGCGGGTGCGGCTGCGGCCGGGTGACGAATCGTTCGCGTTCGGCAAACCTAAAGGTATTGCCGAGGTGGCTGGGTGGTTCGCGTTCGCCGACGGTCGTCCGGTCGACACAGTGGCGTTGCTGCTCGCGTGCGACGCGTTCCCACCGGCCGTGTTCCACATCGATCTGCCACCCGGATGGGTGCCAACGTTGGAGTACACGGTGCACGTGCGCGCCGTTCCCGCGCCGGGTCCGGTGCGCTGCCTGTTCCGCAGTCAGTTCGTGCAGGGCGGCTTCTTCAACGAAGACGGCGAAGTCTGGGACTCCACCGATCGATTGGTAGCCCAATCCCGCCAACTGGGTCTGACCCCACTCGCCTGAAGTTTGGTCCGAGGGTTACGTGCAGTCCGAGGGTTTCATGCCGGGAATCCGGCACGAAACCCTCCGATGACGTGAATGCGGCAGCAAACCCTCGGATGAGGACAGTTAGCGGAAGAAGCGGCGGGCGCGCGCGGCGCGACGGGCGCCGGTGGCGAAGCCGCCGGCCACTAATCCGGCGGCGCCGACGGCTTGCGTTGTGCGACGGATCACTGCTTTCGTGCGCTTGCTGAAGACGACGATCGGCCAACCCTCTTGCCCGGCGTACCGCTCGAGTTTCGTGTCGGGATTGACGGCCACCGGATGACCGACGCACTGCAACATCGGCAGATCGCTCGCCGAGTCGCTGTACGCCCAACTCTTCTCCAGGTCGAAGCCTTCCTCGCGCGCAATTTCGCGGATCGCTTCCACCTTGCCGGGTCCGTAGCAGAATGGGCCGGCGAGTTCGCCGGTGTATACGCCGTCGACGATCTCGCTGCGCGTGCCGATACCGCCGGTCATACCGAGCGCGATCGCGAGTGGCTCGACTAGTTCGATCGGTGACGCGGAAACGATGTAGGTCGCGCGCTCGGCTTGGCGATGTTGATCGAGCAGGCGGCGCGCTTCCGGACGCAGCTTCTCCATCAACTTGGGGACGATGTCGGTGTTGAGCGCGATCAAGTCGTCGACGCGAACACCTTTGACTGCGCCAAGGATTCGGTCGCGTACACCGTTCGACGTGTCGTCGCTGGCGCCGGCAAACTTGAATGACAGCGCGCTCACGGCATCGCGCACGAACTGATGAGTGGGTACGAGCTTGCCGCGCCACGCGGCGATGCCCAGTACGAACGCGCTCGAACCCGAGATCAGCGGGCGGTCGCGATCGAAGAATGCAGCGCTCGGCCCGGGGGCGGGGGTCTGGATGTCAGTCATGATTTCGCTCAACGTGTGTCGTTCATCAACGCGGAATTGTCAGTGCCAGGTCGTACACGCGGCGCTTGCTGGCTCCGGTTGAGGCAGTCACGGTAGCGATTGCGGTCCGGCGATCGGCACCGCCCGCAAGTGCCATCCGTAACGCGCTGATGATCGCCTCGTCTGTGGCGCCGACAGCATCGGATGCGCCCTCCACTACGACTACGAATTCGCCTCGTGGTTCCTGCTCGGCGAGGTGCGTCACTGCGTCGGCCAGCGTGCCGCGCCACGTTTCCTCGTGCAGTTTGGTCAGTTCGCGGGCCAGCGCAATCTCACGCTCAGGACCGCATGCTGCGAGCAAATCTGCGACCGTTCGCTCGACCCGATGTGGTGCTTCGTAGAGCACGATCGTGCGGCGCTCGTCGGCAATCTCGGCGATCCGTTGCGCGCGCTCCTTCCCCGAACGCGGCAGGAAACCTTCGAACACGAACCGGGTCGTGTCGAAGCCGCTCAGCACAAGTCCCATGACGAGCGCTGCCGGACCCGGCACGGCGCTGACGCGGTGTCCCGCTTCGATCGCCGCGCGCACGAGTCGAGCACCAGGGTCGCTGATACCCGGAGTACCGGCATCGGTGAGCATGGCTACGTCGCGGCCAGCCTTGAGCAACGCGAGCACGTCGCGGGCGCGTGAATCCTCGGTGTGTTCGTTGGCGACGGCCAGGGGCACGCCCTCAACGCCAGCGTGCTTCAGCAGCTTGCCGCTGTGGCGAGTGTCTTCGCAGCAGATCAGCGCGCACGCGCTCAGGGTGCTGACTGCTCTCGGGGGCAAGTCGCCCAAGTTGCCGATCGGGGTGCTCACCAGCCATAGCTGGCCGGTCACTCGCGCAACTCCACCTGTTGGCCTACCTGCAGCCCCCATCGCTCGAACGCGCCAGCTTCGGCCTCGATGACGCTCTTTGCTTTCCACACTGGCCAGCTGGCCCGATTGCGGCGCATGTGCGCAATCTTGATCACGACGCCTTGCTCATCGAGGTACGCAACGTCGATCGCGAACCGCATGCCCAATGTGTGGATGCCGCGACACGGTGTCAACACCAATGCGCCGTCGATGCCGTCGCGACCGAGCAACCCGCGTGCCCGGGCGCTGCGACGATTGGCGCGTTCGGCGCTGGCCAGTACTCGGTCGCCGCACACCAGCCAGCACTCATCGGATGCCATGCATAAAGATTGTCAGATCTACAGCAGAGGAACGTCCGGAACGGCCACGAAATCGCGCGGCACGCCGTGGGTCGAGTCGAAGGCGGCCTTGCCGACCACGGCAGCGAAAATGATCGCTCCGCCGACCAGCGTCCACCCCTTGGGATGTAGGTCGAGCAGCATGATTCCCCACAGGGGAGCGAACGCCATCTCGGTCTGGGTGAAGACGGTCATCGGCACGGTGGGAACGTGTTTGCTGGCCTCGTTGAACATGAGCGTGCCGGCGACGATCAGCACTGCGCCGTGGACGAATGCGTAGCCGATATCGGCCGCTGGCGGGAACAGCTCGCGACCGTTGGCGAGCGTGATGATCGAGCACACGACCACCATCAACGCGCAGTAGCCGGCGAGCACCGGCGACCAGTCGCGGCGCTGGTCCGTGCGCACGCACGTGGCATACAGCGCGAAACCAACCGACGACGCAAACGCCGCCACGTTGCCCTTCATGTTGCCCGCGTCGAGATCGCCGAAGACCGTGACAAAGAGGCCGGCGATGCCGACGGCAAGCGCGATGATCGTTGAGCGGGTGAGTCGTTCGCCAAGAAATGTGGCGAAGACCATGGCGACCAACGGCGTCAGCGAACTGAGGAAGGCCGCGTTGGCCGGCGTGGTCGTCTTCACCGCATACACGAACGCGATCGAAGCCAGGAAGATGCCGAGATTGGCGATGGCCATCACCCGACCACTACGCCATGCGAGAAGCATCCGCCCCGGTTGCCGACGCCACAGTCCGATCGCCTCGATGACGACGATCACGCCGACGGACCGCCAGATCAGATATTGGAATGCGTCGGTGTGGATCGCCTTGCGGGCGTTGACGATGCCAAGGCTCCACACGATGCCGGAGCCCAGCGCGAGCAGTGAAGCCACGACCGGTAGGCGAACGTGTTCGTACTGTTCGTCGATCTGCTCTGCCCGCATGACGCAGTCGAGATTATCGGTGGTAGCAATGACACCGATGGTCATCCTGCCGCATCCGCCTGTTCGCAGTTTTCGGCGTCGTCGCCGCCGACTTTCGCCGGCGCGCATGGAGTTGTATCGCGAGCGGAGTATTCGGTGGTCGCTGCCGGTCGGCGGCGTCTTGGAGTGGTCGCAAGTATTCACTGAGCTCACACCGCCGATCGATGTTGTGCTCGACATTG
>JANWKM010000003.1 GCA_025451395.1 Ilumatobacteraceae bacterium | reverse complement strand
GGGTTCGGGTTCGCGACGCTCGGGATGTTCCCGTCTGCGCGCCGCGTCAAGATCGAACGCCAAGACCTAAGCAGAGTCTTGCTGTTGGGCGTGATCTGGATGGCGCTACCGCTGTCGATGTTCCCATTCGCCGAGGAAAGAGTTTCGTCGTCGGTGACGGGCATGCTCAACGGTGCGACAGCCCTGTTCGTCGCCGTCGTCGCGGCCTTCCTTGCCCGACGATTGCCACCCATGCAACAGATCATCGGCGTCATTGTCGGGTTTGCCGGCGTGATGACGATCGCGTTCGCGTCCGGCACAGGCGGAAATAACTCGTGGACCGGCATCGGATTGATCTTCATCGCTCTCGTGTTCTACGGCTTCTCGCTCAACCTCGCAGTGCCACTCCAGCGAAAGTACGGCAGTCTGCCCGTGCTGTGGCGGGCACAGGGCATTGCATTCGTGCTACTGGCGCCACTCGCGATCCCGGCGCTCGACAACATCGACTTCGCATGGGGACCGTTCTTTGCGATGGTCGGCCTCGGAGTGCTCGGCACGGCGCTCGCCTTCGTCGTGATGGCGAACAATGCCGGCCGGCTGGGGAGCACGCGCGCATCGGTGACTGTGTACTTGGTACCCGTCGTGTCGTTACTGCTCGGCGCACTGGTGCGTCACGAGTCTGTGGCTGTGCTCGCCGTCGTTGGCTGTGGCATCGCAGTCCTCGGTGCGTACGTCACCAACCGCGCCCGACGCTGACGAATTACTCGCGTCGGTCAAGGTAGGCGCGACACAATTCCTGTAATCGTTCGCGGCCGAAGCTCGGGTCGTGGCCAGCGTGTACCACGTTCACGGGCAGCGCCATCAAGCGATGCATGGTGGCGCAGTAGTCGGTGATGTTCGACTCGGCGAGTTCGTCGAGCAGCGGGCCGTCGTACAACGCGTCGCCCGAGAACAATGTGCCGCTGTCCTCGTCCCACAAACCGATCGAGCCCGGCGAATGCCCCGGCAGGTGCAGCACCTCGAACGCGCGATCACCGGTGTCGACCATGTCGCCCTCGTCGATCAGACGAGTCACTCGCGATGGTTGCTGGTGATATTGCTCGAACGTGTAGCCCGACGGCAGGGCATCGACGAAATACGGCGCATCCATTGCGTAGCCGGATCCGGCGAGCATCGCCACGACCTCCTCACCCCAGCCGGCGACGATGTCGAGGGTTTGCAGCGGCGCAGCCTGTAGCAGCGGTGCCTCCAGTGGATGAGCGACGACCTCGGCGAATTCCAAGTCGTTGAATTCATAGTGGCCGCCGATGTGGTCGTCGTGGCCGTGAGTCGCAACAGCTGTCACCGACTTGTCGAGCAACTCGCCCAACTCCTCGACGAGGCTGCACACGCCCATCCCGGTGTCGATTACGAGATCGCGCTCGCGGCCGCGGACATGCCAGATGTTGCACCGCATCAGCGCGATGACATGCGGCTCCCACAAGAGCGTGATGTCGTCGTCGATTCGCTTCCGTTCGAACCATCGGTTGGCGACGGGTAAGACGACGCTCATGCGGGCGGCTGCCACAGTTCGAGCCGACGGCCATCGCAATCGATTGCCCAGGCGAATTTGCCGAGTTCGGACTCTTGCATGTTGTCGGCCACTTCCACTCCGGCGGCGCGCAACCGTTGAAGGGTGCTTGCGAGGTCGGGGGTGACCAGGTTGATCATGAACTCCTGCGTGGTCGGACCGAAATAGTCGGTGTCGGCGGCAAATGCCGCCCACACCACGTCGTGCCCCGGCGCACCGATCGTGGCCCCATGTGTTGTGTCCCATTGTTCAGTGGATACGCCCAGGTGTGAGCGATACCACTCGGCGGTGGCCGCCGGACTGTTACTACGAAAGAAGACTCCACCACTACGCGTGACGTTCGACATACACGCATTGTCGCGCGTATCGGCTTTCCCTCGATCAACCGACCAGCGGGTTGCGCGTGCGTAGTTGCGGGAATCGGCTGAAGTCTCGGTCGGCCGTCCATAACTCACGAACACCGTGTCCTAAACACAACGCGGCGACCCGCGCGTCGTGCACCCTGGCGCCCACTATCTGCCCGTGCATCATTAGGTCGGCGAGCAGATCGAGATGGTGGTCGGTCTCGGCGAGTACCCGAGCGGTGGGCGCGCCCAGCCACGCACGTACCTGATCGATGGCGCGTATGCCGGGCGTCGGGTCCGTCCAGAAGTTGTGCCGCGTCACGGTGGCGACGAACTCGTGAATACATGGCCACGGAATCGACCAATTTGCCGATCCTTCCGCCAACTCGCGCATTGAGCCAGCAGCTGCCGCGTGGAAAGCGGTCTCTGGTCGATGGGCGTAGACCAATATGTTCGTGTCAACTGCGATCACGTCCGGCCCTCGTAGATCATTTCAAGTTTCTCTTCCCAGGTAGCCCTGAGCCACGTGTCGGTCGGCCCGCCTGTGCCGTAACTCAGGTCTGGCAGCACGTATCTGGTCGGTAGAGGATCAGCAATCACCCGGCGAAGTCCGTCTTCAATGAGGGCGCGCACCGTGGTTCCACGTCGGCGCGCCTCCGCCTTGGCTTCGGCAAATAGCGGGTCAGCGATCTCAACGGTCGTCTTCATATGGGTACCCATACTATATCGAACCAGGTCGCCGTAGCAATCGAACGCCAAATCGTTCGGGGTCCATCATCGGCATCTCCCACAGGTCAAGCCTGGCGACGGCAACGTCGAGGCCGGAAAGCCGTTTGTACCGCCCGGGATGGTCGTCGTCCAAGTGCTGGGGTTCTACGTAGGCCCACGCAGTTCCCCGAATATCGACGTTGAGGTAGTGGCGGGTGAAGCCGTGTTTGTAGAGGTAGATCATTGGCTGGCCACGCCGACGCCAGCCGCCCATGATCATGAAGTCGTCGACATCGAAGAACTTGCCATCGGGAAAGTCAGCAACACAACGTTCGACGAGATGCAAAGCAGCACACCACTCATCGCACTCATTGACGCGGTCAGCCGGGGGAAAGACCATGGGATGGAATGAATCAGAACGTTTCGGCATATGCCGACCTCCGCGATGCAGACAACGTGAGGTCGGAAAAACCGACGATCCGGCGAATGGCCGTAACGGCGACCATATCGCTCGCTGCGGCGAACACAACGTGTCGCGCACGTCAGCGGAAGTCGCGGCTGGCGTGGTGGGCGGCGACGGGTAGTGGTGTGAGTTGCTCGGCGCTGATGTTGATGACACCCTCGCTTCGTTCCAAGCGGCCGCGGATCAGCAGCGCCGGCGCACCCCTTGCCACTTTGCGGTGCCGCGCCCAGCAACCCTTCGACACGACGATGTTGATCAACCCGGTTTCATCTTCCAGGTTCATAAACGTCACACCCTGCGCAGTCATCGGCCGTTGCCGATGGGTGACGATGCCAGCCACCAGCACCTTGCTGCGCGGTTCGCAGTCCCACAACCCAACGGCGGTGACGACGCCTTGTCGTGCAAGTGCTTCGCGCAAGAACTGCGTGGGGTGACCGTTCGGCGCGATACCCGTCGCCCACAAATCGGCGACCGCAACTTCCATCGGTTCCATCCCCGGCAGGTTGGGGGCGTGCTCGCCGACCACTATCCCCTCTAGCCGCCCGGGCCGCGATTGCACCGCCGCGCCAACGGCCCACAGCGCCTGCCGTCGTTCCATCGCAAGGCTCTGCTCGAACAGACCTGCGGTCGCCATCGCCTCGAGTTGCGCGAGATTCAACTCCGGTACCCGCCGAACCAGATCTTCCAACGACGTATACGGGCGGCCGTCTTCGATCTGCAGCGCGAGTTCGGTGCCGATGCCGCGCACCGAGCCGATGCCGAGTCGCACGGCAACATCGCCGACGCTGTCGGCGCACGGTTCCAGTGTGGCGAGCGCGTTCGAGGCGTTGAGGTCGGGCGAATGCACGACCACGCCATGACGGCGGGCGTCTTGGCACAGCGAGTGCGGACTCCAGAAACCCATCGGCTGTGCGTTGAGCAATGCCGCGCAGAACGCGGCCGGTTCGTGGAACTTTATCCACGACGACGCGTACACGAGATACGAGAAGCTGACGCTGTGCGATTCGGGGAAGCCGTAGTTGGCGAACGCAGCCATCTTCATGAAGATCTCTTCGGCGATCGCGCCAGTGATACCGCGCTCGGCCATGCCTTCGAACAGACGCGCCTTCAATTTCTCCATGCGCGCACGGCTGCGCTTGGAACCCATCGCCTGGCGCAACTGGTCGGCTTCGCTGGGCGAGAAGCCAGCGACATCGATCGCCATCTGCATCAGTTGCTCTTGGAAAAGCGGCACTCCCAGCGTCTTGCCCAACGAGTTCTCTAGCAGCGGATGCAGATAGGTGATCGGTTCCATGCCGTTGCGTCGACGGATATAGGGGTGCACCGAACCGCCTTGGATCGGGCCGGGGCGGATCAGCGCCACCTCTACCACCAGGTCGTAGAACCGGCGCGGCTTCAACCGCGGCAGCGTGGCCATTTGCGCGCGCGACTCGATCTGGAACACGCCGACCGTGTCGGCGCGGCAGAGCATCGCGTACACATCGTCTTCTTGCGGGATGGTGGCTAGATCGACGTCGTAGCCGCGGTGCTCGCGGATGAGATCGACGGCGTAGTGCAACGCGCTGAGCATGCCGAGGCCGAGCAGATCGAACTTCACCAGCCCGGCGGCGGCACAGTCGTCCTTGTCCCACTGCAGCACGCTGCGGTCTTGCATTCGCCCCCACTCGACCGGGCACACCTCGATGACCGGCCGATCGCAGATCACCATGCCGCCGGAGTGAATGCCGAGGTGGCGCGGCGAGTCTTCGATCTCGGCAGCGAGCTCGAGCACCACTGACGGAATCTCGTGATCACTTTGGTTTGCAGTGGTACTGACCGTGCCCCAGGCATCCATCTGCTTGCTCCACGCATCTTGCTGGCCTGGCGCGTAACCAAGCGCCTTGGCCATATCGCGCACCGACGAACGCGCGCGGTAGGTGATGACGTTGGCGACCTGCGCGGTGTGGTGGCGGCCGTAGCGCTGATACACGTATTGGATGACCTCTTCGCGACGGTCGGATTCGATGTCGATATCGATGTCGGGCGGGCCATCGCGCTCGGGTGACAGGAAGCGCTCGAACAACAACCCGAGGCTGACGGCATCGGCCTTGGTGACACCCAGCGCGTAACAGACCGCGCTGTTGGCAGCACTCCCCCGGCCCTGGCAATAGATATCGGCGCGGTTGCAGAACTCGACGAGATCCCACACGACAAGGAAGTAGCCGGCGAAACCGAGTCCTTCGATCACGTCAAGTTCGTGATCGATCGTGCGCCACGCTCGCGCGCGCAACGACAGGTCTTCGTGTTGCGCCGGACGTTCGCCGTAGCGCCGACGACCACCTTCGTTCGCCAGTTGGCGCAGATAGGCCATCTCGGTGAGGTGCTCGCCATGTGCATCGCGCGGGCACGGATAGGGAGGCAGGTTCGGCGCGACCAGCGAGAGGTCGAACGCAGCAACCCGTCCGATCTCGGCGGCCAACTCGACCACACCTGGGTAGCGCAGGAAGCGGCGAGCCTGTTCCGCTCCGCTGCGCAGGTGCGCGCTTGCCGACGCTGGCAACCACGGGTCGAGTTCATCGAGACTGCTGCGCGCCCGCACCGCCGCCACTGCGGTGGCCAACCGGCGTTGCGCGGGAGTCGCATAATGCACGTTGTTGGTCGCGATGCAACCGATGTCGTTGCGCGCGGCCAACTCGGCAAGTGCATCGTTGCGCGCCGAATCGAGCGGGTTGCCGTGATCCCACAGTTCCACCAGCACGCGGTCGCGTCCGAAGGCCGCGACCATCCGCTGCAGCTCGCGCGCCGCGGCGCGCGGTCCCTCGTCGACCAACGCCGCCGGCACTGCACCTTTGCGACAACCGGTGAGCACCCATGCATGGCCAGCGACTGCGTCGGCGACATCGTCGAACGCGAATTGCGGTGCACCCTTCTCGCCGGCGAGATGGCCGAGGCTGAGCGCGCGGGCGAGACGCGCGTAACCCGTCGGCCCGTCGGCCAACACGAGCAGATGTTGCGCATGCGGATCGGGGGCGTGACTATCGACGACCATCCCCGTATCGATTTGGTGTTGCGTGTCGATTTCGCCGCGTGCCACCCGAGCAGATGTAGTGAGCGAGATCTCGGCGCCGAACACGGTGGGCAGGCCAACCGTGCGCGCCGCTTCCGCGAAACGCACCACGCCATAGAAGCCATCGTGATCAGTGAGCGCCAACGCTTCTAGGCCGAGACGAGCTGCCTCTTCCGCGAGTTGCTCGGGATGCGACGCGCCGTCAAGGAACGAGAAGTTGCTGTGGCAATGCAGTTCGGCGTACGGAATACGAGTGCCGCGAGGTCGCGTGTCGTCCGGAGCTTGATACGGCTGACGTTTGCGACCCCACGCCGGCCCATCCCCACCCGCATTCCACGATGGACTCCCCGGCGCTCGCCCGTCCTTGCCGCGCTGATCCGACAGCAGTCGTTCCAGTTCGCTCCATGGCATGTTGGGGTTGTTGAAACCCATAGGGGATGGCGACAATATCGAACATGTGTTCGACTACGCAAGATGTGCCTAGGCTGAACCGCCATGGAACCTGACCTGCATCGCCGGCGAGGTTGGCGTTCGCGGTGGGCGGCGATTGGTGCCGCGGTCGCGGTGTCGTTCGGTGCCGGCGGGATCTACATCGGCAACGCGACATCGGGGTCGTCTTCGTCGTCGTTCGTCGCGATCACACCGAAGCGCGTACTGGACACGCGTCCCGGTAATGATCTCGGACTGTCCGGCCCATTCACATCACCAACCTCACGCGATCTACTGGTCACCGGTTCCATCGCCATCGCCGGCGGTGGCGTACAGATCGTCGTCCCTGTTGGCGCGACCGCGGTGGCGTTGAACGTCACCGTCGTCAGCCCCACCGCCGCCGGATTCCTCACGGTACGACCAGCCGACGCCATCGGCGTTCCGACGACTTCGAGTCTGAACTTTGCTGCTGGCCAAGTGATTCCAAACGCGGTCACCGTGCAGCTACCAACGATCGGTGGCGACGCCGGCAAAATCGAGATCACCTACAACGCATTCGAAATCGC
>JANWKM010000002.1 GCA_025451395.1 Ilumatobacteraceae bacterium | reverse complement strand
TGCCCCTGACAACCCGAGGGGTAGTCGGGCCACAATGAAACGGTGGATCAACAGCCCGCGAAAGCGATCAACGTCTTTCTGCTCGACGATCACGAAATCGTTCGGCGTGGCGTGCGCGAGCTGCTGGAAGCCGAGGCGGACATCGTCGTAGTGGGCGAGGCGTCGACCGCCGACGAGGCAATCCAACGCATCCCGGCCGTTCAGCCCGATGTCGCGGTGCTCGATGTGCGCCTGCCGGATGGCAACGGCGTCGAAGTATGTCGCGAGGTGCGCAGTCGTATGCCCAACCTGGCGTGCGTGATGCTCACCTCGTTCAGCGACGACGACGCGCTTTTCGAGGCGATCATGGCTGGTGCGGCGGGTTATGTGCTGAAGCAGATCCGCGGCAACGAATTGGTATCTGCCATCCGACGCGTCGCCAGCGGGGAATCGTTGCTCGACCCAGCGGTCACGGCCAAGGTATTGCATCGCCTACGCCATCCGAGTGACGACGATGAGCGCCTCGCCAAGCTCTCACCGCAGGAGCGTCGCATCCTCGACTTGATCGCGGAAGGTGCGACGAACCGTCAGATCGGCAACACAATGCATCTCGCCGAGAAGACGGTGAAGAACTACGTGTCGAATCTGCTGACGAAGCTTGGGATGAGCCGACGGACGGAAGCAGCGGTTTTCGCCGTCAAGGCCAGCATTGGTCGCGACTCGACTACACACCGACCGGAATAGTCAATCGCACGATCGTGCCCGATTGGTCGCCGGGAGAGACAGTGCAGTTTCCACCTAGACGCGCTGACCGATCATGCATGTTCAGCAGTCCGCTGCCCGACTGATGGCTTTGCGGAATTCCAGCACCATCGTCACTGATCGTGACGACGAGTGTTTCGTCAACGTGGCGCAGCGTGACTTCTACCCGGTTAGCCCGAGCGTGGCGGGCAACGTTGCTGAGTGCTTCGCGCACGATGGCGGCGACCTCTGCCGTGACGTCTGCATCGATACCGTCGAGGACGCCTACAAAGTGAAGCGCTGGCCGGAAGCCGAGCACACGCGAGGCGTCGTCGACCAATTGGTTCACCACAACCCTGATCGTCAGGCCAGCACTGCGCTTGTTGCTCAACCCGAAGATCGCTGTGCGCAGCTCGCGAATGGCGTCGTCCTGGGTGTCGATGATCGATTCGATCTTTGCCCTCGCCTGCTCCGGCACGGTCGGCAGCACGCTCTGCAGTGTGAGACCGGCGGCAAACAACCGTTGAATGACGGTGTCGTGTAGATCGCGAGCGATACGTTCGTGATCCTCGGCCAGCATCACTCGTTGCCGCGCGTCCTGCAACTCGGCATCCGTAGTGCGGTTAGCAGTGACATCGCGCACGGTTGCGATCACGACTTGTTCACCGTCGAGTTCGGCGGGTGCGAGTGCGATCTCTACCGGGAATGAGCTGCCGTCTTGGCGTTGCGCGGCCAGGTCGAGTCCGAGGCCCATTGATCGTCGGCGAGGTGCGGCGATGAAGTCATCGCGATTTTGAACGTGCACGGCCCGCTGCGCTTCGGGGATCAGCATCTCTATCGTCTGCCCCAACATTTGGTCGCGGTTGTAACCGACCAGCCGCTCCATTTCGCGATTGACGAGCACGATCGCGCCATTGACATCGACGATGACGACACCGTCGGGAATCGCTTCGACCACCTCGAGTAGTCGGTGATCGTTCGTCGCCTTCATCGGACGGCTCTCTCGTAGGCGGCAGCGAGTCGCAATAAGTCGACATCGCGCGCGTGGCGGCCGATGAGTTGCATGCCCATCGGTAGGCCGCGTTCATCGGCGCCAACCGGAACGCTGATCGCCGGAAGGCCAGCGAGTGTCGCGTACGTGGTCACTTCCATCCACCGATGATAGGTGTCCATTTCGCGATCACCGATGTGGGTTGGCCACCGCTGCTCGACGGGAAACGGCCACACCTGCGCGGTCGGAATCGCGAGTACGTCGAAGTGATCGAACAGCTTCACCACCGCGTGATTGAATGCCGTTCGCTCGACGGCCGCTTGGCTCAGCTGCGCAGCGGTGACCGCGACGCCGCGGTCGATCTCCCACAACGCTTCCGGTTTCATCAGTTCGCGCTTCGTTTCGTCAGTGAGCAAGGGAACCAACGCGGCAGCGATCAGGAAGTTGCGCCACACCAGCCACGCGTCCCATACCCGTGCCGGTTCCATGGCAAACATCGCCGGTTCTACCAAGCAGCCAAGATCCGACATTGTGCGCAAGCCGGTCTCGCAGTGCTCGAGAATGCCTGGCTCGCACGCGAGGTAGCCGCGTAGATCACCGAGCCAACCGATGCGCCGGTCGTGCCGGTCGCCAGCAAGCGCGGCAGTCGCATCAGCAATGGTGGCGAACTCTTCGAGACGCCCGGGCAACGAGAGCGGCGAGCGTGCGTCGTAACCGGCTTGTGTACCGAGCAGCAACGCAACGTCGAGGACATTGCGACCCATCGCCCCCTCCGTCGCCATGTGCGCGAGATACACGTCGCGTTCTGGCCACGATGGAACACGGCCTTGGCTCGGGCGGAAGCCGTAGATGCCATTCCATGCGGCCGGGTTGCGTAGTGAACCCATGTAGTCGCTGCCGTCGGCGACGGGGAGCATGTTGGTGGCGAGTGCGACTGCTGCACCACCACTACTCCCGCCGGCTGCTCGGCTGTTGTCGAACGCGTTGCGCGTGGTGCCGAAGACATCGTTGAACGTGTGCGAGCCCAATCCGAACTCGGGCACATTGGTCTTGCCGATCACGATGCAACCAGCCGCCTTCATGCGCGTAACCATCAGGCAGTCGTACGGCGGAATCCAGTCGGCAAGCAGTCGCGAGCCGTTGGTAGTGCGCAGGCCTTTGGTCTCGGCGAGATCCTTGATCGCCTGTGGCATTCCGTGCATCCAGCCGCGCGAGAGGCCGTGCGCCAATTCTTCGTCGCAGGTCACGGCCTCCTCCAGCAGTTGGTCAGCGTCGCGCAGGCTGACGATCGCATTCACGGCGGGGTTGCACTCGTCGATACGTACCAGATACGCCGACATGACCTCGCGACACGACATCTCGCGCGCGTGGATGGCCGCCGACAATTGCGCCGCTGAGAGGTCGGTAATGCTCACCTGTCGGCGAGGGTAGCTTCGATTCTCATGAGCGCACCCGATGACTTCACTCAGAACCCTTTGCTGGGGCATGTGTGGGTGCCAATCGGTGTCCCTGGCTTTGCCGGTGCCGAGAAGGCGCGCCGTCAGCAGTTGCTCGACGAACGGTTCGGTGCCGATGGCTGGCGCTATGGCAACTATGTGCGCGGCGAGATCGTGCCAGCAGCGGTGGCGATTCTCGAGTATGAGGAGTCGTATCGGCAGTTTCTGCGACGCTGCCCAGAACTGGTCGAGTTCTTGGTGACGGTATGCGGCAACGTTTACGACTGGGGCGTCGCGAACGTGCACGACGATGCCTACGAGCAACCGCACACCGAGATGAATCACTATCAGGACATTTCTGTGCGGCGAGTGATCGCCGAGCTCGTCGACGATCCCGCGTGGCCTACCGTCACTGACACCTCGCCGGAGACGGTCGATCTGTACGACTTGGGCAATCGGACGATTTACCACGTTCCGCGTGCTCGCGGATTTCGCGGTGACGGGTTGCTGCAGATTCGCGACGCGATGTCACCCGGCTACTGCCTAAACCCGGCGGTCGTTCCTGTGCATGACCCAGCGCTGGTTGTGAGCGCACCGGGCCACGTCGGCTGGTTTCTCGGCGAAGGCTGTTCACACCTCTCGGTGGAAGCGTTCTGGCAGATGAGCAAGGTGATCGAAGTGCGCTACGACAGATTTTTGAGATTGGGCGACAAGCGCGACCGCCCACTGGAAGGCCTGTGACCGTCGAAAACGTGCTGTGCGGTCCGGCGAGTCGCGATCGATATATCGAGCACGACATCGTCCTGCCGGGTGGTGGTGCGCTGAACATGGCGTATCACTGGAGCCAACGCGGCTTGCCCTTTCACTTCATCACGCGCATCGGAGATGACGTACCGCACCTGTTCACCGACTTCTTCCAGCGCCACGGCATTGCGTACTCACCGTCGGTGCTGGCGAACGGGCAATCCTCGTCGATCGACATCACGGTCCGCCCCGATCGCCAGCCGTTCATGGACAACTTTGTCGAGGGAGTTTTGACGGACTTTCGGATAACAGCAGACGAAGAGCAGCTTCTGCGGTCGGCGCGGCGACTGCACATGGTTTTGGCCAATCCAGTTGCTGCCGAATTGGAACGACTAGGCGAGGCTGGCGCGCTGGATCATCTCGACGCCAGCGGCGACTTCTACGACTTTCGTCACTACACGGTCGATCGCTTTGAGGGGTCGACGCGTTGGCTAAACACGGCGTTCATCGGGTGGCCAGGTGGTCTCGACGATCCGACGATCATTGGCGTGCGCGATGTCGTCAGCCGCGGCCGAAAGTTGGCGATCATCACGCTGGGCTCACGCGGCGTGCAAGTCATCGATGGCCGCGGCGAACTACTGGCAGAACGATTGATACCGGTGAACGCCGTCGAAGTGACCGGCACAACGGTTGGTTGCGGCGACGCGTTCATCGCCGCGTTCCTCGCTCACTGGTGGCGGAGCAGTCAGTCGAGCGACGATGTCGACGCGGCGGTCGCGGCCGGAGCGGAGTTGGGTGCCGCAGCGACGGCATGGGCGCGGCCATTGCCTGATGACGCCTACAGCTGACGTTCAAAGGTTCGGCTTGATCAGGAACTTCTCGCCCGTTGCTTGCCGTGCGTACTTGCGAATTGTGTCGGGGTCAATCGTGTCGATGAGCGACACCTCGTCGGTGTAGTGGCTGGCGAAGGTAGTGGTCAGCTCGTCGATGACACGCTGACGAAGTCGCAGCATCACTTCCAGACCAGCCTTCTGTAAGAACGGGGTGAGAAGGAAACCGCCGACTCCCCATGAGTATCCGAAATTGCGGATGAGTTCGGTCGGGCCGCGATCGAGGGTGCCGTAGATGTAAGCCTGCTTGTGCACGTTGCTGCCGTAGCGGCTGTACTCAGTTGCCTTGGCGCTGGCCGCCGCCTCCATGCAGCTCAGAATCTGACTGACCAGCTTGCCGCCACCAATCGCGTCGAACGCGATGGTGGCGCCCGTCGTGGTCAACGCGGCCGTGAGATCTTTCGTGAACGTCGCCTGGCTGGTATCGCAAACGATCAGTGCGCCCTGCTCGCGGAGGAGCTTGGCTTGTTCCGGTCGGCGGACGATGTTGACCAGCTGTACGCCGTCGGCCAGACAGATGCGATTCAACATCTGGCCAAGGTTGGAAGCTGCAGCTGTGTGCACGAGCGCGGTGTGGCCCTCGGTTCGCATTGTCTCGACCATTGCAAGCGCAGTTAGCGGGTTAACGAAACATGACGCCCCTTGCGCGGGAGTTGTGCCATCGGGAAGGTCGATCAACATCATTGTCGGCACGGCTCGGTACTCGGCGTAGGTGGCACCACCAACCATTGCGACCAAGTGGCCGATCAATGCCTGCGCATCTGGTGCATCGCCGGCGGCAACCACGGTGCCGCAGCCCTCGTTGCCAACTGGCATTGACTCGCCCACCCGCGCGGTCAATCCGGCCAGCGTTGCTGGCGGGATCGGTGCGGTCACGAATGCTCCGTCGCGCTTGGCCTTGCTGACGTCGGCGGTCGCGATCAATAAACCGAGATCCGACGGATTGATTGGCGCTGCCTCCACGCGCACCAACACTTCATTCGCTCCCGGGACCGGTGTTGGAACCGTTTCGATCGAAAGGTGGAGTACACCGTCTGCGGTGACTAATGAGCGCAGTTGGCGCATTTGCTTGGGAATCTCAGTCATGGCTCCGACCCTAGCAACGCCGAATAGTTTGAGCTTGAAGTATCTCGGAAACAGCGCGACACTGCTGTAGTGAGAAGGACACATGCCGTGAAGGTGCCGCAGTGAAGGTGTTGTGCATGGGGGGTGGCCCCGCTGGGCTGTACTTCGCGATCTCGATGAAGCTACGCGATCCCGCGCACGACGTGACCGTGATGGAACGAAACCGCGCCGGCGACACGTTCGGTTGGGGAGTTGTGTTGTCCGACGACGCGCTGGGCAACATGGAGCGCAACGACCCGAAGAGCACAGCGGCAATCCGCGACAACTTCGCGTACTGGGACGACATCGCCGTGATTCATCGCGGCGTGCGGACCGTGTCGGGCGGCCACGGGTTTGCAGGAATCGGCCGGATGAAGATGCTGTTGCTGCTACAAGAACGTGCCCGTGAGTTGGGCGTCGATCTGCGCTTTGAAACGCCCTTTGCCGCCGCGGAGGAATACCGGCACGACTACGACCTGGTCGTGGGGTGCGATGGCATCAACTCGGTCGTGCGCACCGAGTACGCCGACGTCTTCCGCCCCGACATCGACATGCGGCTGTGCAAGTTCATCTGGCTCGGCACGCACCAGAAGTTCGATGACGCGTTCACGTTCATCTTCGAACAGACCGACCACGGGTGGATGTGGATCCACGCATACCAGTTCGATGCCGACACCGCCACCGTCATCGTCGAATGCACGCAGAAGACGTGGGATTCGTGGGGCTTCGAGCAGATGTCCAAGGAGGAAACGATCGCCACGTGCGAACGTGTCTTCGCCAAACACCTTGGTGGCAACGCGCTGATCTCCAACGCCACCCATCTGCGTGGTTCGGCGGTGTGGATGAACTTTCCGCGCGTGATCTGCGATCGGTGGTACCACGAGAACGTCGTGCTGATGGGCGATGCTGCCGCGACCGGCCACTTCTCGATCGGCTCCGGAACGCGGCTTGCGTTCGACAGCGCGATCGCGTTGGCCGAGTTCCTGCACAGCGAACCGACGATGGTGGCCGCGTTCGAGCGTTACCAAGACGAGCGGCGACTGGAAGTGCTGCGCCTGCAATCGGCGGCGCGCAACAGCCTCGAGTGGTTCGAAGAGGCCGAGCGCTACCTCGACCTCGATCCCGTGCAATTCAATTACTCGTTGCTGACCCGCTCGCAACGCATCTCGCACGAGAACCTGCGCCTTCGCGATGCCGATTGGCTGCGCTCGGCGGAGGATTGGTTCCAGGAAAACGCTGGCGGCAAGCCAGGGCGGGCGCCGATGTTCGCACCGTTCCGGTTGCGCGAAATGGATCTCATCAATCGCGTTGTCGTCTCGCCGATGGACCAATACAAGGCCGTCGATGGCTGCCCGACCGACTGGCACTTCGTTCACTATGCGGAACGCGCGAAGGGCGGTGCGGGGCTTGTGTACACGGAGATGACCTGCGTCTCGCCGCAGGGGCGCATCTCGCCGGGTTGCACTGGTCTCTACGCACCCGAGCACGAAGCGGCTTGGGCGCGGCTGGTGCGCTTCGTGCACGCCGAGACCAACGCCAAGTTGTGTTGCCAGATCGGCCACTCCGGTCGCAAAGGCGGCACACAATTGGGTTGGGAAGAAATGGATGTGCCGGTTGTCGGACTCGCGGCAGGTTCATGGCCGGTGATCTCGGCGTCGGCGATTCCATGGACACCGCGCAACCCGGTTCCAAAGGCGATGGACCGCGACGATATGGACGCGGTTACGGCGCAATTCGTCAGCTCGACACAGATGGCGGAGCGGGCAGGGTTCGACATGATCGAATTGCACGCCGCACACGGCTACCTGATCTCGTCGTTCATCTCGCCGAAGTCGAACATCCGCGACGACGAGTACGGCGGCAGCCTGACGAATCGGATGCGGTACCCGCTGGAGGTGTTCACGGCCATGCGCGCCGTGTGGCCCGCCGAGAAGCCGATGTCGGTGCGTATCTCCGCGAACGACTGGGTCGGCGGTTCTGGCGTAACGCCCGATGAAGCGGTCGAGATCGCCAAGATGTTCTCGAAGGCTGGTGCCGACATCATCGACGTTTCGGCCGGGCAGACCTCGACTGACGCGCAGCCGATCTACGGCCGCATGTTTCAAACGCCGTTCTCTGATCGCATTCGCAACGAAGCGAATCTCGCGACGATGGCGGTCGGCAACATCTACGAACCCGATCACGTCAACTCGATCCTGATGGCGGGTCGTGCTGATCTTGTGTGCCTGGCTCGCCCGCATCTTGCCGATCCGTACTGGACGTTGCATGCGGCGATCGCGCTCGGTGATGTCGACACGCAGTGGCCGCTGCCGTACCTACCGGGTCGCGATCAGGCGGTGCGCATTGCCCAGCGTGCGCAGGAGATGATCCGAGCATGACCGAGTTGATGGCTGGTCGGCGCGTGTTGGTGACCGGCGGCGGCACGGGTAGTGGAGCCGACCTTGCGCGTGGCTTTGTAGAGGCGGACGCAGAGGTCGTGATCACCGGCCGCCGACGGGAACTGCTCGATGCAGTGGCCGCCCGCAAGCCAGGAATTCGTGCGATTACTGCCGACGTGACCAACGAGCCCGACGTCATGCGCATGTTCGCCGAGGCCGGTCCCGTCGACATCGTGATCGCCAACGCCGGCGTAGCGGAGAGCGCTCCCCTAGTGCGCACGAGTCTCGAACAATGGCAACGCGTGATGGATACCAATCTGACCGGCGCGTTCCTCACGCTGCGCGAGGGATTGCGGCAGTTGCAGGGTCGTGATTGGGGTCGCCTGATCGTCATCGCGTCCATCACCGGTTTGAAGGGTTACCCGTACGTGTCGGCGTACGGAGCGAGCAAGCATGGCGTCGTTGGGTTGATGCGCATGGTCGCGCAAGAAGTCGCCGGCACCGGTGTGACGTCGAATGCTTTGTGCCCCAGCTACCTCGATACCGAAATGACCGAGCGCACGATCGCCAACATCGTCGAGAAGACCGGCCGAACACGCGAAGAAGCATTGGAGTCGATCACCCGTATCAGTCCGCTTGGCCGACTCGTGCGGCCCGCTGAAGTCACTGCCGCCGCGCTATGGCTGTGCGGAGCTGGCTCCGATGCGATCAACGGTCAGGCCATTGGGATCGCCGGCGGTGAGGTATGAGTGAGTCGCTTTCGAAGCGCCGGCTGCGCTTGTGGGTCAGGCTGCTACGCATCACGCGCGTAACCGAATCGCACATGCGTGAATTTCTGCGCCAACAACACGAGTCGACCATGCCTCGCTTCGACGTGATGGCTGCGCTGCATCGCGCAGATGGGCAATTGACGATGACTGAACTGTCGCGGCGGCTGCTGGTTTCGAACGGCAATACGACAACCGTGATCGACAGGTTGGAGAGCGATGGGTTGGTGCAGCGAATGCCCTCCACCGCCGACCGGCGCATCATCAACGTCGCGCTGACTGCCGCTGGCCGTCGCCAGTTCACGAAGTTGGCGGCCGAGCACGAAGCGGAGGTGGACTCGTTCTTCGGGTATGTGTCGGCAGCAGATCTCGACGCCCTGGAAGAACTGCTACAACGAATCGATCCGTCTAGCAAGCACGACAGGAAGAAGGTGGGCGCACATGGCGTCGATGGCTGATCTACAACCGAAACACTTCCTTTGGCAGGTGAGCGACGGCATTGCGACGGTGCGACTGAACCGACCTGAGCGCAAGAACCCGCTGACCTTCGAGAGCTACGCCGAGTTGCGCGACACGTTTCGAGCATTAGTTGACGCTGATGATGTCGATGTCGTGGTGTTCGCGCCTAATGGTGGCAATTTCTGCTCCGGCGGCGACGTGCACGAAATCATCGGTCCACTCGTCGACATGGACATGAAACAGTTGCTGCGGTTCACGCGCATGACCGGCGATCTGGTCAAGGCAATGATCGGATGCGGCAAGCCGATCATCTCGGCGGTCGACGGAGTGTGCGTTGGTGCCGGTGCGATCATCGCGATGGCGTCCGATTTGCGGATTGCGACACCCGATGCGTCGACAGCGTTTCTGTTCACACGAGTCGGTCTCGCCGGTTGCGACATGGGTGCGTGCGCGATGCTGCCGCGCATCATTGGGCAAGGTCGTGCGGCCGAGTTGTTGTACACCGGTCGCTCGATGAGCGCCGCCGAAGGTGAGCGCTGGGGATTCTTCAACGCCGTGCATCCAGCGGCCGAGTTGGAAACGGCGGCACTTGCGTTGGCACGCCGTATCGCCGACGGGCCGACGTTCGCACACGGGATCACCAAGACGCAGCTCAACCAGGAGTGGAACATGGGGCTCGAGCAAGCCATCGAGGCCGAGGCGCAAGCACAGGCGATCTGCATGCAGACTGCCGACTTCGAGCGCGCGTATCGGGCGTTCGTCGCTCACGAGAAGCCGAAGTTCGAGGGCGACTGATGCACGACGTATTGCACCCACAGTCGTGGACGCCCGCTCGCGGTTTTGCGAACGGCATCGTGGCCAACGGGCGGATGGTATTCGTCGGTGGCATGATCGGCTGGAATGCGCAGCAGCAGTTCGAGACCGACGACTTCGTCGAACAGGTTGCGCAGACGCTGCGCAATGTGGTGGCAGTGTTGGCAGAAGCGGGAGCTACGCCTGAACACCTGGTGCGGCTGACGTGGTACGTAACCGACCGTGATGAATACGTTGCGCGCTTGAAGGAGTTGGGGACCGTGTACCGAGAAATCATCGGCAAGCACTATCCGGCGATGGCACTCGTGCAAGTTGTTGCACTGGTTGAACGGCGAGCGAAGGTCGAGATCGAGGCAACGGCGGTGATCCCGTGACCTCTTCCAAAAAGACTTTGGGACCGTCAGCGCACGTCGACACGTTTGCCCGCGACAACCTGCCACCATTCGAGGAGTGGCCGGAGATCCCGCTCAAGGGCTACAAGTACCCCGACTACCTCAACGCCGCGGTCGAGTTGACCGACCGGATGGTCGAGCAGGGCTTCGGCGACAACGTTGCCTTGATCGGTAACGGCCGTCGACGTACGTACAAAGAGCTGACCGATTGGACCAATCGCATGGCTCATGCGCTCACCGAGCATTACGGCGTGAAGCCCGGCAATCGCGTGCTGATCCGTTCGGCGAACAACCCGGCGATGGTGGCGTGTTGGTTGGCGGCCACCAAGGCGGGCGCCGTTGTGGTCAATACGATGCCGATGCTGCGCGCTGGCGAACTGGCGCAGATCGTCGACAAGGCAAAAGTCACGATCGCATTGTGCGACACGCGCCTGATGGACGAGTTGGTCACGTGTGCCAAGGAGAGTCGGTTCCTGCAACAGGTGATCGGGTTCGACGGCACCGCCAACCACGATGCCGAGCTCGACCGGGCGGCGCTCGACAAGTCGGTGACGTACGAAGCTGTGCGGACCGGCCGAGACGACGTCGCTTTGCTCGGGTTCACATCTGGCACCACGGGCGAACCGAAAGCGACGATGCACTTCCACCGCGACCTGCTGATCATCGCTGACGGCTATGCGGCTGAAGTTCTGAAGGTCACACCGGACGATGTGTTCGTTGGTTCTCCGCCACTCGCGTTTACGTTCGGGCTCGGCGGGTTGGCGGTGTTCCCGCTGCGCTTCGGCGCGGCAGCGACCCTTTTGGAGAACGCCTCGCCGCCGAACCTGATCGAGATCATCCAGACGTATAAGGCGACGGTGTGCTTCACCGCGCCTACTGCGTATCGGGCGATGTTGGCAGCGATGGATGCCGGCGCCGATCTGTCGTCGCTGCGCGCGGCCGTTTCGGCGGGTGAGACGTTGCCGGCACCGGTGTACGAAGCGTGGATGGCCAAGACCGGCAAGCCGATGCTCGACGGTATTGGGGCCACCGAGATGCTGCACATCTTCATCTCCAACCGCTTCGGCGATTCACATCCGGCGTCCACGGGCAAACCTGTGCGCGGCTACGAGGCGAAGATCGTCGACGACGACATGAAAGAGTTACCGCGCAACACGATCGGCAAACTTGCCGTGCGCGGGCCGACCGGTTGTCGCTACCTCGCAGACAAACGCCAACGTGTCTACGTGCGCGACGGTTGGAACCTGACGGGCGATTCATTCCAACAGGACGACGAGGGGTACTTCCACTTCGCGGCGCGATCCGACGACATGATCATTTCCTCGGGTTACAACATCGCCGGTCCGGAAGTTGAGGCCGCACTTCTAGCCCATGCCGACGTCGCCGAGTGCGCGGTGATCGGTGTCGCCGACGACGATCGCGGGCAGATCGTGCAAGCACACGTGGTGCTCGTTGCGGGGGTCAATGCGTCGGAGGCGGTCGTCATCAGGTTGCAAGAGCATGTGAAGGCGACGATCGCGCCCTTCAAGTACCCGCGCTCGGTCGTGTTCGTCGAATCGCTCCCTAAGACAGCGACGGGGAAGATTCAACGCTTTCGGCTTCGCGAGCCTGGCTAGCAGGGTCGTCGAGTCGCCTGACAATCAGCAACAGCGTCGCGATACCGCATGCGAAGAAAACGAGACCTTGTGCGTTGAACAGCAGGATGATGTCGACCTCGTCGACGAGCACGCCGGCGGCAACAATTCCAATGGCGGCGCCCACTGCACCAGTGGCCCCCAACACTCCCGAGAGTCGGCCGCGCAGTTCGGCCGGGCAGTACTTCTGTGCCGTCGCCGTGGCACCGATCTGCGATGTCGCGTTTGGAACGCCAGAGATTGCAAAGAGCACCAGGTACAGCCAGAGTGCGTGCGTCACGAACGTCGCGTTGACAAACATGAACGCGATCAACCAGAAGCCGAAGTAGCCGTACATCATCATCAGCGCCGGCTTCGCTCGCTTGGCCAGGCGTGTGATGAGTATCGACGCGGTCAGTCCCCCGAAGGCCGCCATACCGCGAATGATGCCGATCTCGGAGCTCCCGCGATTGAGTTCGTCGACGACGAACTTGATGATGAGCAGTTGAAACATCGCGAACGCGACCTCGACCAGCGACTGGACGAACAAGTAGCCGACCAACACAGGTTTCGTGCGGATGGCGCGCCAGCCAGCGGCAACGCCCGAATCATCCAGCTGCTCTGAGTCCCCTTGCGACTTAGGTATCGGTGCGGTCGGCGCGCGTAGAAACACAATCGCGGCCGCGACGCCCAGGAACGTCGCGGCATCGACCCAGACCACGGTGTTCAACCCACCGGTCGCGATCATGATTCCGCCGAGTGGCGCACCGACCAGCCGCGCGATCGATCCACCGGCGGAGAACGCTGCATTGGCCTGCACGAGCTGATCCTCGGTGACAACGCGCGGCACCAGCGCCCATGACGCCGGATTGTTCACTTGCCTCAGCAGGCCCTGTGCGGCGACGACGACGAAAACCAGCCAGACGCGGTCGTGCGTAACCGCGAGCAGGGGCAGCAACGTGAGCGCTTGCAGCACGTTGGTGCCGATGATCGTTCGGCGCAAGTCCCACCGATCAGCGAGCGCGCCACCAAACGGTCCGCACGTGACGCCGATGACGAGGTCGATGATAAACACCAGTGCGGTGTCGCGTCCCGAGCCGGTCTCGGTGAACACGAAGAAGGGAAGTGCGAGCCCCAGCATCCAGTCGCCGGTGTCGTTGATGACACCGCCCGCCATCACCAATCGAAAATCACGGCTGCGCCAAACGGACTGGGACATCAGGCGAGTCTTGCCGAACCGTCGCGCAACCCTCGATCAATTTTCGGCGAAGTGCCAGACTCAGACGATCAAAGTGCTGATGATTCATAGTCCGCTCGTCGGGCCGCTCACTCTTATGCCTCTCGCTGTCGAGGTGCGCAGCCACGGGTTCGACGTCGCCGTGCCCGACCTGCGGGCGGCGTTGGCAGAACCTCGGCCGCAGTGGCAAGCAATCCTCGATCTCGCTACATCAGCGGCCGAGGGGGCTCCACCCGACGTGATCATTGGTCACTCCGGAGCCGGCGCGCTGCTCCCATTGCTGGCCGATCGTGTGCAAGCGAACGTCGTCGCCTACGTCGATGCGGTCGTGCCTGGCGAAGGTCCGCAATACGAAGCGTCCGAGCAATTCCTCGCGGTTGTCGACAAGTTGCCACGAGAGGGTCCACTGCTACCGCCGTGGCACACCTGGTGGGGCGATGATGTGATTCTTCGACTGCTTCCCAACGACGAACTCCGCCGACGGATCACTGCCGACACGCCGAGCGTTCCGCGCTCTTTGTATGACGATCCCGTCCCTCTTCCCGCCGGGTGGATGACACGCCGCGGGTGCTGCTATCTACAGCTCAGCCCGTCGTACCACGACGATCGGGCTCGTGCGGAGAGCTACGGCTGGCCAGCCGATGGAATCAATGGTCAGCATCTCGACGTCGCCGCGAAGCCGGCTGATGTGGCGCCACTTCTGATCCACCTGATCGAACGCGCTCAGAACTAGCGCTGCCTCGTTAGATCGTGTTCGGTCCAGAAACCGGGTTGCGGGTTGTCGGTGAAACCGCCCTTTGCGTAACGCTGCAAACGATCGAGGCTGTCGGGCGACAAAAGGTCGATCGCGTCGAACAACGCGGTAGGTCCCGCGGCGCGCAACGCTGTATCACCTTCACTTGGGTGCTTCGGGATGTGAGTAGTAAGAACGACGAGCGGTGTTTTGCCGCGTGCCGTCTTCAGCGCGAATGCCCGTCCGAGTGTCTTCCACACCATTTCAGTGCGCAGTAGACCACCGCGATAGGTGGTGAACGCTCCAGCGACGTCGAAGAACCACGTCGCTCCATCCGCGTCGGTGGCGACGAAGTTGATGGTGACGCCCGTCTTACGAATACGTCGGTTGCGTTCCTGGATCGTGAAACCAGCCTCTTCGAGCAAATCCTCGGCGAGTTTCTGCGCTGGTTTGCCGTCATCAGTGGCAGGTGACTCCGATTGGTGCGTTTGAACTTCCTCTTCTACGCGGCGGCGGGCGATGTCGATGTACGTCGCGTCGAGGTCGTAGCCGATATAGCGACGACCCAGCCGAGCGGCGGCGACGAGCGACGATCCGCTGCCCATGAATGGATCGAGGATCAGATCGTTTCTGAACGTGTAGAGGCGGATGAGTTGCTCAGGCAGCTCAACCGGGAACGGCGCCGGATGACCGACGCGCTGCGCGCTCTCCGGTGGCATCGCCCACACGTCGAGGGTGGACGCCATGAAGTCTTCAGTCATGACCGTGCTCTCGTGCGGCAGGCCTTCGTCGGCGCGCTGCTTTAACGACCGCGCGCGATCGAAGCGCCCCTTACTAGCAACGATCACTCGCTCGCTGATGTCGCGCAACACCGGGTTAGCGGCGCTACGAAATGATCCCCACGCGCAAGAGCTGCTGGCGCCCTCCCCCTTCTGCCAGATCAGTTCGCCGCGCAACAACAGACCGAGGTCGTGTTCAAGGATCCGAATGACATCGGCCGACAGACTGCGGTATGGACGCCGACCGAGATTGGCGACGTTGACCGCGATTCGCCCGCCTGGCTCGAGCTTGCGGACGCACTCGGCGAACACTTCGGTGAGCATCGCCAAATATTCGAGATACGACGCGGGTATCCCCTTGCGTTCCAATTCCAATTCGTATTGCTTACCGGCGAAATACGGCGGCGATGTGACGACGAGCGCAACCGAGCCATCCGCGACTCGATCCATGTGCCGGGCGTCGCCGTGCACGAACGGCTCGTCGATTGGCGACGGTTCTGCCACCGTGTCGTCGTCGGAGATTTCGGGTGCACGAAAGCGGTCATAGAACGGCTTTGAGTCGTGACCTTCGCGTGCGCCGACGCCAAAGTTGGAGGTCGTCGTGCTGCGTCGTGGTTTCATCAGCCCTCCATTGCGCTGGCCGCAGCCTACGCGAGGGTTGGTCGCGGCTGGGCGTTGGCCATCCTGACGGTGCTGAAGTCCCAAGGACCACGGTGTGCCAGATCGCGCAACGGCCACAGCGACGGAACGATTCGTAGTTCGATGCCCGCATCACGATGCAATTGGAGAAGATCTCCCATTGGCGCGACGGATAGCGGTTCGACCTCGTGCGCACAGACCCACTGCCCGCTGGCGTCGACCCAGGGTGCGAAGTCGGCACCGGCGAGTTCGTATCGATACACCGAGGCCGCCTTCATGCGTTCGAGCCAACTCGTTTCGATTGCATGGACGCGTCGAGCCTCGGTCGAGAACGCTTCGTGAAACGCCACGGCCTCCGTCGGGTTACGCGGCCACGCGGTCACACGCGGACAGTCGCGCGGAAACCAGTAGAGAGGTGCGTGCTCCTCGTCGATCGCCCACACCGCCGGTGGATGCGTGGGGTTCGTGCGCGGTACATGCGGAACGAACCGAGTGATCGTCGGGTCCTCACTGAAATGCAAGAGGCGCGACTTGTAGCTCAGCCGCGTACAGCCTTCTCGATCGCCGCGACGTCAATCTTCTGCATTGGCATCATCGCGTCGAACGCACGCTTGGCCTTGTCGCCGCCCTCGTTGAGTGCACCGATCAACACCTTCGGAGTGATCTGCCATGAGATTCCCCACTTGTCCTTGCACCAGCCGCATGCGCTCTCCTGTCCACCGTTGCCGACGATGGCATTCCAGTAGCGGTCGGTTTCGGCCTGGTCTTCAGTCGCGACCTGGAATGAGAATGCCTCGTTGGGCACAAACTCAGGCCCTCCGTTGAGACCCATGCAGGGAATTCCCATGACAGTGAAGTCGACGACCAATGGGTCGCCCTTCTTGCCGGACGGAAAGTCGCTCGGCGCGTAATGAACGGCGCCCACCGAACTATTCGGAAAGGTCTCGCTGTAAAAGCGAGCAGCCTCCTCCGCATCCTTCTCGTACCACAAGCACACTCTGTTTTTCGCGTTGGCTGCCATCATCGATTTCCTTCGACGTTCGGTTGATAGTCGCGTACCCAATCGCGATCCTTCGAAACGTGCGTAACACTAGAGGCGGCGGCGCGCAACCTCTAGGTACTGACGAGGGTGTCGAGGTGTCTGTGGAGGTGCGCGCTGAGATCCGCTGTGTCTGCCTCGGCGCCGTTGATGTAGCTGGAGCGGCGACGTCGGAGGACACTGCCGCCGAGCAAGTACATGCCGGGCGACTCGGTCACGATGCCGCCGTCGTGGCGTATGCGGCCCTGGCGGTCGAGCACCGGTACATCGAGCCAGGTGTAGTCAGACCGGCAACCGGTGGCCCAGATGATGGTGCCTATGTCGCCGACGCGCAGGTCGATCTCGAGCATCCGAGTCGACGGGATACGGGTCGGCTCGAAACGATGTGGTGCGATTGCCTCGACGCGGCGGGTCGTTTGAGCCCATTCGTCGAAGGTGTCAAGGAGGCGGTTCATCTTCAGGTCGGCGAGGGTGCAGGTGTTGGCGAGGCCTCCGGAGAACTGTGCGGTGCCGTCGGTGATGCCGGCGAAACGGCCGATGAGTTGTACTCCGCGATCGGCGAGGGTGTTGAGGTCGATCGATCGTTGTTCGGGATCACCGATGAGTTGTGGGGAGGGGACGTGTCTGGCGCGCACGAGGTCGTCGACTTGGTCGTGACGTTCGTCGAGGATGCCGGCGGCGTCGAGCCACCAGAAGATGTCGCGGCGGCGGTACTGCCGTGGCAGTCGGACGTGTTCGCCGACTGCGAGGGTGACCGGTCGTCCGCTGCGCTGGATCTCGTCGGCGAGCTGGACCCCAGTGGCCGACGCGCCGACGACTAGGACGCCGCGCTCGTCGAGGCTGTCGGGTGCCCGGTAAGTGAGTGCTGTATGCATCGCGACCGATAGCGGCACGTGTTGCGCGATCGCCGGCACGTTCGCGATGTTGGCGGCGCCGCTGGCAAGCACGACGGTCGCGCAGGACCAGGTGCCGCGGTCGGTGATCACGTCATAGCCGGAGTCGGTGGCGGTCACGCGCGTGACGGTGGTGCCAGTGTGCACGGGGGCCGCGATCAAGCGGGCGTAGCTAGTGATGAAGTCGACGAGCTGGGGCATCGACATGTAGCCGTCGGGGTCATCACCGGTGTAGTGCTTGTCGGGAAGTCGGGTCTGCCAGTTCGGTGTGAGCAGGCGAAGTGAGTCCCAGCGTTGGGTCCGCCATGAGTTCGCCAGCTCACCGCGTTCAAGGACGACGTGGTCGATCGAACGTTGGGTGAGGTGGCGACTCATCGCGAGGCCGGCGTGACCGGCCCCGATAACGACGGTGGTGGTGCGCATCGCGACAGTCCGTCTTGTGGTCGGCGTGTCAGAGGACTTCGACGCTGACGTTGGTCGGGTTGGTGATCACGTCGTAGACAGCGGACCGCTTCTGTGACTGCGCCACGAGCGCCCTGATCTCGTCGGGTGACGCGTCGGCGTCGATCGCGAAGCGGACGGTGACGTTGTTGAAGCCGTTGCGCGTCTCTGGGTCGGCGCCGAGGATCCCGAGGATGTTCATGCTGCCCTCGAGGTTCGCGGTGACTGAGTTGAGCTGGATCTCACGCTGCTGCGCGACCGCTGCAACTCCGGCGGTGAGACAACTAGCAAGTGCGGCCAGTACGTACTCGACCGGTGTCGCCCCGCGGTCCTCGGAAGCGAAGCACTCGGGGTGATCGGCGTCGAACACAAAAGTGTTGCGGTGGCGGTGATCCTGTCCGAGTCCGGAGAATCCGTCAACAGTCGTGCGACTGTACGTGCCATGCACCCACGAGCAGCTCGCTCGCCAGGTGAAATCGGCAGCCTCCGGTGTGTTAACAAGCGCGTCGCGAGCACCGATAAGTGCTGCGGTGTTGACGCCGTTGTCAATGGGTGTGTTAGTGATGGTCATTGGATGGTTCCTTTCTTGTTGGTGTGGATTGCATGGCTCCCCTCGGCACGTCGTGCCGAGGCGATCACGAACTCGCCGGGCACCCGGTAACCGGGGCCATCGGCAAACTCTGCGATTGATGCGAGGTACTCGAGGTGCGCCGATCGGCGAGTGTCCTCGTCGAAGCGGGAGTGCGCCAGCGCGACCGGTCCGCCGACGAACGCGGCACCGAGTGCGTCGTCGTCGTTCGCGTACCGCAACTCGACGGACAGGCGGTGCTCCTCGATGTCAACGAATCCGGCCTGGCCGAGCGTGAACGCGAGAGCCCCCTGTGCGCCGAGCGCGAAGAACATCGGACAAACGTCGGAGCTGACACGAGCGTCGACGATCGGGAACACTTCCGCCCATCCGCACCGGCGTCGCTCACCCCACACCGACACCACGGTCCGCCCGCCGGGTCGCAGCACTCGATGAAATTCGCGCATCGCGGCGAGCGGGTCGGGGAAGTACATCAACCCCAGCGAGCACAACACGACGTCGAACGAAGCGTCGCCAGTGAGGGTTTGGGCATCACAGCACTCGACGGCGACGTTGGTCAACCCGAGTGCTGGCGCGCGATCAGCGACCTCGGCGACCATTTTCGGGGAGAGATCCGTCGCGAGGACACGACCGGTCGGCGCGACACGGGCCGCTGCGGGCAACGTGACCATGCCAGTACCGCAGGCGACATCGATGACTTGTTCGCCTGGACGCAAATCGGCGGTCTCCAGCACGAGATCGATCGCGGGCTGCAACTGCTGTTGCCAATAGCGCTCGTAACAGCTGGAAGCACGGTCCCATCCCTGACGCTGCACCCATCGCTGGAGCTTCGCTTCCATCTCAGGTCTCGCTCGATCGGATCGACGTCGTGCGCAGCACCGCGTTGGCACGACTGAACACGTCGAGCAGCGGGCTGAGCCGATCGCCCTCATCAAGGATCCGCTCGATCACCTGCGGGCTTGCCGCGCTGTCGATCTCGACGTGACAGCGAACCTCAGTGAAACCTGCCGGTGCCGGCGCGTCGACCAACAACATCCCCGCCAACTCGAAATCGGCCTCCACCGTGACACGGATCGAAGCCAATTCGACACCGTGCTTCGCCGCTCGCAACCGGTACATCATCGCCATGCAACTGCCCAGGGCCGCACGCAACAGCACCCCCGGCGTCGGCGCCGCTCCGTCTCCACCTAGGGCGGCCCCCAGATCGGAATCTGTCTTCCACGACCCTTCCTCGGTCGAGCAGCGCAGTCCGTCGGTCACGGTCGTGACAGAGCGATTGGTGCCGACGCCGAAGCCGCTCCGACGTTCGAAGGCGACTTCCAGTCGGTCGATGGCATTGGCGATCGTGTTCACATGTGCTCCTCTCGGTCGGTGTATCGTTCGGTCGATCGACCGAATACTGACGGATTGCGTATCTGTTTGTCAAGAGCAAATCGAATAATCCCTTGACGGAAGGTGTTGGAACGTTTACTCTCTCGATCGATCGACCGATCGAGGGGGATTCAGCGGTGACGACGACAGTGGAGACCAGGGCGCAGATCCTTGCGGCAGGAAAGATGGCACTTCTCGATTCCGGGTACGCCGGGCTATCGACTCGTCGTGTGGCCGAGGTCGCGGGCGTGCCGTTGAGTCAGATCCACTACCACTTCGGATCCCGACAAAATCTCGTCCTGGCGGTGCTCGAGGAGGAGAATGCGATGCTCCTCCAGCGCCAGGCGCGGCTTTACGGCACGGAGATGCCGTTGTGGCGCCAGTGGGAGCAGGCGTGCGATTTCCTGGAGGAGGACCTGCGGTCGGGCTACGTGCGCGTGCTGCAGGAAATGACCGCCGCCGGGTGGTCCGACAAGGAGATTGCCGCCGCGGTGCGCCACAACCTGACCGGCTGGTTCGAGCTGCTGTCCGGCACGATCTCGAACGTCGCACCGAGGTTCGGCGATCTGGGTTCGTTCACGGCCGCAGAGTTGGCGGTGCTGGTTGGCGCGGCCTTCTTCGGGATCGAGATGATGATCCTGCTCGGGTTTGAGGAATCGGCACTGCCGTGTCGATCCGCGCTGCGCAGCATCGGGTTCTTGCTCCGAACCCAGGAGGAGCGCGGTGCGCGCTAGATACCCCGACCCCGAGGGCACCGTCGTGCGCGACGGCGTCGCGCTTGGCTACGAAGTATTCGGCGAGGCGCCTCGAGCCGACCGACCGACGATCCTGCTGCTGCCGACCTGGACGATCATCCACACCCGGTTCTGGAAGATGCAAGTTCCATACCTCGCCCGCCACTTCCACGTAGTGGTCTACGACGGACCAGGCAACGGAACCTCGGATCGCGTGACCGACCCGTCCCGCTACACCCCTCAATCGTACGCCGCGGATGCCGCGGCGGTGCTCGACGTGTGCGGCGTCGAGCGCGCCGTGGCCATCGGTCTGTCCCGTGGGGCGTGGTACGCGCTGGAGCTCGCGGCGTTGCGTCCAGACACGATCGTTGGTCTAGTCCTCGTCGGCCCCGCGCTACCGCTCGCACCGGCACTCCCCCACCGGGCGCAGATCGGCGACCACTTCCTCGACCCCGCGCCACAGGACCCGCAAGGTTGGGATCGCTACAACCTGGCGTACTGGCACGCCCACTACGACGATTTCACACAGTGGTTCTTCGAGCAGGTGTTCTCCGAGCCCCACTCCACCAAAGGGCTCGAGGACGCCGTGGCGTGGGCGAAGGGAGCCGGGCCGAGCATGCTCGAGGCGGAGGCGAGGGAGCGCGGGCCGAGCCGGCCCGCGGCAGATCTACTCGCCGAAATCCGATGCGCGACGTTGGTAGTTCACGGATGCGACGACCTGATCCAATCCCACGACGTCGGTGTAGAAGCTGCGCGGCTTTCGGGCGGGACCCTGATCTCGTTCGACGGCTCGGGTCACATGCCGAACCTTCGCGACCCAGTCCGGTTCAACCGACTGGTGCGTGAGTTCGTTGAGCGGGTGGCGTGATGAGAGCGCTATTGCCACAGCGAGAGGGCAGCGTGCACCGCGACGGGGTCGAGATCTTCTACGAGGTCTACGGCGAAAGTGCTAACAACGGCACCGGCGTCACGACGCTCGTGCTGATCCCGCCGTCGCCGATCAGTCACTCACGGATCTGGAAGGCCCTGATCCCTGACTTCGCGCGCCGCTACCGCGTGGTCACGATCGATGGCCGCGGCAATGGCAAGTCGGGTCGGCCGACAAGCGTCTCGGATCACACGCGAGCGGCCAACGTGGCCGACATCGTCGCCGTGCTCGACGCGACAGCAACCGAGCGAGCGGTCCTCGTCGCGCACTGCCATGCCAACTGGTGGGCCGTCGAACTGACGAGCGCACACCCCGAACGGGTCGCGGCGCTGATCGCCATCGAGCCAGGCGTGCCCTACCTCGGCACACCACAGCCGCACTGGCGCGCCGCTGCGGCCACGTGGGACAAGCAGCTCGACCACCCGACCGGGTGGGAGTTGTTCAACCGGCATGTAATCACCAACGAGCATCGCCGCTGGATCGAGTTCTTCTTCGGTGCCCAACTTGTAGAGGCGCACTCGACCAAACAGTTCGAAGACGCCGTCTCGTGGGCGATGGAGTCGACCGGCGAAATCCTGGCCACCAGTGAGGAAGCGCAGGACTTGGCACCACCGACCCGACAGGAGTTCGAGGCAATCTGCCGCAACATCAAGGTCCCCACGCTCGTCATCCACGGCGACCGCGACGTGTGCCAACACGTCGACAAAGGTCGCCACTTCGCGGAACTCACCGGTGGCGAGCTCGTGATCATCGAGGGAGGCGGCCACCTTGGCCTCGTCCGCGACCCGGTTCGCGTCAACCGGGCAATCAGTGACTTCGTCGACAGAACGTTTGGAGCGCCCATGAACAGCCATGTATGGACTCGGGGTTTGAGCCGTCGCAAGAAGGCCCTATACGTGTCCTCACCTATCGGACTCGGCCACGTGCGCCGCGACCTGGCCATCGTCAGCGAACTCCGGAAGCTCCACCCCGACCTCGAGATCGAGTGGCTCGCTCAAGACCCGGTCACCGTCGTGCTCCGGAACGAAGGCGAAACGGTTCACCCTGCCAGCGACTGGCTTGCGTCTGAGTCCGGGCACATCGCCTCTGAGTCGTGCGGTCACGACCTGCATTGTTTCCAGGCACTGCGCACCATGGATGAAATCCTCGTTGCCAACTTCATGATCTTCCAGGAAGTCATCGAGGATGGCATGTACGACCTAGTCGTCGGCGACGAGGCCTGGGACGTCGACCACTACTGGCACGAGAACCCAGAGTTGAAACGCGGCTCACATGTGTGGATGACCGACTTCGTCGGCTACATCCCGATGCCCGACGGTGGCGACCACGAGTCGTACCTCACCACCGACTACAACGCCGAGATGATCGAACACATCGCCAAGTTCCCGCGTATCCGTGACCGCGCGATCTTTGTCGGCAATCCCGTCGACGTAGTGCCCGAGACGTTTGGCACTGGCCTCCCGAACATTCGCGACTGGACCGAGGAACACTTCGACTTCTCCGGTTACATCGGCGGCTTCACTCCACCCACTCCCGACCAGGTCGAGCAGTGGCGGTCCGAGCTTGGCTACCGCGACGACGAGCAGATCTGCATCATCACCGTCGGCGGGTCAGGTGTCGGCCAGGAACTACTCGAGATGGCGATCGCCGCGCACCCAATCGCGCGGCGCAGCGTCCCGGGTCTTCGCACGATCGCCGTTGCCGGCCCGCGCATCGACCCCGACGGCCTCCCGCGGCATCCCGGACTCGAGGTCCGCGGTTACGTTCACCGCCTCTACCGGCACCTGGCGGTGTGCGACCTCGCCGTTGTGCAAGGCGGGCTCACCACCACGATGGAACTCACCGCATCCAAGCGGCCCTTCATCTACTTCCCGCTCGCGCATCACTTCGAGCAGAACTTCCACGTGCGCCACCGCCTCGACCAATACGGCGCCGGGACGTACATGGACTATGCCACCACCGATCCGGACCGCCTCGCCGCAGCAATCGTTCGCACCATCGGCCAGAAGGTCGAGTACCGCGACGTCGAGACGGATGGCGCGCGACGTGCAGCGGCCATGATCGCCGAACTCGTCTGAACACGAGCTGTTAACACCTCATACCTAGAGGCAGCGGCGCGCAACCTCGAGAAATACCATCGCGTCGTCGCCACCGAAGTCCCGCACATTCGCCAGCCCTGTCGAGACGCGCTCAATGAAGCCCCATTGCAGAACCGGCTCGGGATCGACCTCGCACCACGACGCCAACATTTCGGCACGTTCGCGAACGAGTCGCTGCGTGTCGCCAGCAAGCAACGGCTCGTTGTACTCGCGCATCGGCACACTCAAGTCGTGGGCACGATCCGATCGCAGACCCTCTGGATCGACGAATTTGTACGACCCCGATCCGGCGTCGACCGTGTTCCACCCATGCGCGTCGGCATGTACCAGCACGGAAGTCGTCGGGTCGAAGGCCGCGGCTCGCTCGTTGCAGTACTGCAGTGCGCGATCGATCACGGCGCGCTCACAAGGTTGACCGAGCTCCATCCACGTAGATTCGATGTAGCGGGCGAGCCAGGCTGCCTTGTCGGCTCCGGTCGGCAGCCCGCAGTCTTGCGCCACTGGTCGCCAGAACGACTGCAGTGTCGTCGCGATCGCGCGCAACCTCTCTGCAAGTGGCAGCCCAAGCTCTTCGAGGTTCGGACCAAGTCGTTCAAGCAGCATCGCGAAATCGGACTCATCGTGGTCGTACAACTCGGCGCAGCCGCGTCCATCAGCGAGTTTGTGCACCAGGACACTGCGGCGAAACGAGTCGATCTCATCCATGTCCAGTGGCATCGCCACTTTCAGGACGCACGCTCGTCCCGATGCGTCGACCGCGCTCGCAACAAAGCCAGCAGTGCCGCCGCGAAAGGATTGTCCGACTTCGAGTCCCCACCTCTCAACGAGCCTCGCCACCACCGAGGGGAGGCCATCGAGCCATCGCCGTCCAGCAACCCCATTCGACATTGCTCGTTGTTGAACGAGCTTCGGAAGTTCGATCACGCGACGCAGAACTCGTTGCCTTCAGGGTCGAGCATCACGACGTGACCCAAGTGTTCGTCGTAGAACTCCGCGCGCACTTTGGTGGCGCCGGCGGACGACAGCACTGCGACCTTCGCGCGGATCAGTTTCTCGCGCTCGGGCATGTCCCACGGCGGCTCCCCCAGAACGCGAATATCGATGTGCATCCGATTCTTCGCGGTTTTCCCTTCCGGAACCTTCCCGAAGCCGATCGCAGGGCCGACTCCATCGGAATCGATGATCGAAGCACCGTGCGGGTCGTCGTACCCAGGCTCGGCCACGTAACCGAGTGCGAGCGCCCAGAAGTCGGCGACTAAATGCGGATCGTTTGCATCACAACCGAGCGTCCAATGCGTTGCCACAGCGGCATTCTACTTTCGGGTTCCTACTGACTGATGCGGTGATCTACGACTCCAACTACGATCAGATCCCGTCTCGCGAAGTTGGTCGCCTTGCAGATCCTGATCACGAACTATCAGCTCGATCATCGCACCGGCACCGAGATTGTCGTGCGCGACCTCGAACGTGGTCTGCGTGGCCGCGGCCATGCTGTCTGCGTCTACACACAACGGCCGGGTGTGCTGAGTGACGAGATCATTGCCGCGGGAGGCAATGTCGTCACCGAGCTCGATCAAGTGCCTTTCATCCCCGACGTGATCCATGGCCATCACAACGGCCCGGCCACGGAGGCTGCACTTCGCTTTCCGTCCACACCGCTGATATTCGTGTGCCACAGTCGGCACTACTGGCTCGACATGGCGCGCGGTGTGCCGTCGGTGCGCAAGTACGTGGCGGTTGATTTGAACTGCCACGAACGGCTGCTCGCTGAAGGGGTTGCCCCAGATTCGATCCACTTGATACCTAACGCCGCCGATATCGAGCGCTTCGTTCTGCGTGATGAGGCGTCAATTTCGAGGCTCCCACGCAGGGCTGCGATCTTCAGCAACAACGCTGCGTCAGGCGATTTCGTCGAAGCGGTGCAGCGCGCGTGCACGAATGTGGGCCTCGCGTTGGACGTACTCGGCGATCGCGCCGGCACACCAATTGATGATCCCGAGCGAGTGCTCGCCAACTACGACGTTGTCTTCGCTAAGGCTCGGTGCGCCATCGAAGCGATGGTCGCCGGCTGCGCGGTGCTCGCGACAGACGAGGCGGGCTATGGCGGACTCGTCACGCTGAGCGACATCGACTGGATGCTCGACTGGAACGTGGGCGATCGCTGCCTGCAACAGATCCACGACTCGGTCGTGATCGAGAAGGACCTGCGACGCATCGATGAAGACGACGTACGTCAGGTCAGCTTGCGCGTGCGAGAGCGATGCGGCTTGAGTGCGGCGCTCGATGCATACGAGCGTCTGTACCGTGTTGCCATCGAGGAACGCGGTCCGTTCTCGCCATCGCAAAATCCACTCGAAGCGCTCACCCAATACGCCACAGATCTGGAGGCGAGGCTCCGCGATGAAGGTGCGTGGTCGATGCCGCCGCTGCCACCATCGATCGCAACGGAGGTTGGTGTCAGCGCGACGAGCGTTCCGCGCCTCGTCGCTCCGATGGAGTCGTTCTCGGTAGAGGTCAAGATCACCAACCAATCCCGCGAGAACCTCGCGTCGATTGGCTCGACACCGGTCCAGTTGTCGTATCACTGGTTGGACGCGACTTCCGGCCGGATCGTCCAATTCGAGGGTGCCCGCACCCGGCTCACGAGGCGCGTTGCATCGGGGCGTCCACACCGACAACCGATGCTCGTCGTCGCACCAGCCGATACAGGCCACTTCACGCTCCGGATAACGCTTGTGCAAGAGACGGTGGCCTGGTTCACCGAATTGCCGACACCGGTCTACGACGACGTACCGGTGGTGGTCGGCGAACGCCGCGTTACATGGCGCCTTTCAGAGATCGCTGCACTCGTCGAGATCGATGTCGAGCGCGACGCAAGCGTGTCGAACTTGGGGTTCGTGTCATCACCGCTCCCGGGCATGTTGACGTACGCGGCAACGTCGAGCTTTCTCGAAGCTGCCGTGCAGAGTGGGTGCACGGCAGTGATCGTTCCGCCATCACTCGCGGAGTCTGTGCCACAGAACCTTGGCCTGGTTGTGGGCCACGAGCCGGCCGACGCGTTTCACAGGATCCACCAGAGTCTGGCGGACCGCACCGACTTCTATGGGGACGACATCGAATCGAGGATCCACCCACGAGCGCGTGTTCATCACACTGCGACGATCGACGATCGCAACGTACGCATCGCCGCCGACGTTGTGGTCGGTGCCGGCGCGGTGATCTGCGGTCGGGTGGTGATTGCCGCCGGAGCCGTCATTTCTCCAGGTGCTGTGATCGGCGCCAGTGGGTTCCAAACAAGCCTCGTCGACGGTCGACCGGTCGAGTTCGCCCACGTCGGTGGTGTGGTGATCGAAGAGAACGCGTTGGTGTTGTCGAACGCAACTGTCGCTCGTGGGCTGTTTCGTCAAGACACCGTCCTGGGCAGGGACTGCAGGGTCGGTAACAACGCGTTCGTCTCACACAACGTTCAGCTCGGCCCGCGCAGCGTCGTTGGCCACGGCGCGCAAGTGAACGGCAACGTCGAGGTAGGAGCCGATGCGTGGATCGGACCGGGCGCCACCATCTCCAACAACCTCACGATCGGCGACGGCGCGCGCATCGATCTCGGGGCCACCGTCATCGGAAGTGTTGCCCCGCACAACCACGTGGGAGGCCCGCCCGCTATCGACCATCGTGCGATGCTGCGCGAGGTCGCGCGATGGCGCTCACGAGACAGAGACCAATGACGGTTCACCAGCTCTCGCGCCAAGAAGCGCGCCGGATCGCAGTGAGGGCGCAGTGGCTCGACAAGAAGCGGCCGACCAACATGATCAAGACGATCCGTCACCTGACGATGCTGCAGGCCGATGGAACCAGTGCGATCGCACCGAGTGCCGACCTCGTCTTATGGAGTCGAATCGGGTCGTCGTACTCGCCAGCGGAACTCCGCACAGCACTGGAGAATCGAACCGTCATCGATCTGCGCGGCATGCTGCGACCGTGCGAAGACGTGGCGCTCTATCGCGCCGACATGGCGCATTGGCCGGGCACCGGCGAGTTGGTCAACTGGAAGAAGTCGCAGCGCGAGTGGGTCAAGGCCAACGATGCTTGCCGCCGCGACATCATCCGCCACTTGCGCGCCAATGGACCGCTGACCGCGCGCGAACTGCCCGATACGTGCGTGAAGCCGTGGAGGTCCAGCGGGTGGAACAACGACAAGAACGTCACGATGCTGCTGGAGTTGATGGTGCAGCGCGGCGAAGTGGCCGGCGCCGGTCGCGAGGGACGAGAACGACTCTGGGATTTGGCGGACCGCATCTACCCCGATGATCCCGTCGTGCCCGCCGAGAAGGCTGAGCGAATCCGCAACGCGAAGCGGTTGCGCTCGCTCGGTATCGCCCGCGCACGCGGGCCGGAATGCCCGATCGAGCCGGGTGACGTGAGAGATGTCGGTCAGGTGGCGGTGATCGACGGCGTCGCCGGCGAGTGGCGCGTCGATCATGCTCAACTCGCTCTGCCATTCGCGGGCCGTGCTGCGCTGCTCTCGCCGTTCGATCGCCTCGTGTACGACCGACAACGCATGGTCGATTTGTTCGAGTTTGAGTATGCGTTGGAGATGTACAAGCCGGCAGTGCAACGCCAATGGGGCTACTACGCGTTGCCGATCCTGTATGGCGATCGCCTAGTCGGCAAACTCAATGCCAAGTTCGACCGCAAGTCGGGAGAGTTGCGCGTCGATGATGTCCACGAGGACCAGCCGTTCAGCAAGACAATGGCGGCTGCCATCGACACCGAGATCGCGGACCTTGCACTCTGGCTGAAGTCGGAGTTCACTTAATCGGCGAAACGGGAAGGATTCGCATGTTGCACAATGCGCAGTCGGCATCGTTGCTGCTCGTCGCTCTGGTGGCGTCGGGTTGTGCAAGCGATGACGACGGGGCCGCCACGAAGGGGCACACAGACGATTTCGGTTGCCTCGACACCACAACCACAACGACGACGACAACCGGTGTGACTACGACGTCGAGCGGCCTGCCGTCGGTCTGTGAGTTGATCGACGAGATCCCCGCCGACGAACGCCCGACGGAGGGCGCCTACGTCGTATGGTCTGGAACTATCAGCGGGTCGGTCCAGGCACAGGGCTGCGACGCCGTGTCGCAGTCGGGCGAAATCATCCTTGTCGTCTTTGGCGACGGAGACCTTTCGGGTGCGGGCGAGACTCTTACCGGCGAATACGCATGTGATAACGGCTCCACCATCCCCGAGATGACCAACAGCTACGGCATCGACGGTCAAATGACCGACGTGTTCACTCTGACGTTCACTGACGGCGTTCAGCTTGCGAGTGAACCGATCGAGGGTGGACATGCCCTCATCACCCAGGACACTGGATTTGGGCTGGTGACGATCTTGCTCGAGTGTGAGAACTGCTGAACCCTGCGTCCGCGGAACGGGAGGGATTCGAACCCCCGGGGCTTTGACACCCTCGCGCTTTCAAGGCGCGCGCATTTGTCCGCTCTGCCACCGTTCCGCCGTCGAATCTACCGTGCGATAAAAACCATCGATGCCGAAAACTGCGTCGCCGCCCGACTTTGTGCCGGGCGGCGACGAACTTTCAATCAATTGAACGACTAACGAGTTACGGCGTCCACACCTGCTCGAACTTGGTGATCTGGCCGTTCTGGACCGTCATCAAGTACGGGAAGTTCGCGTACACACCGTCGGGTGCGTTGTCGACCGAAGGGCTCGAGGCCCGGATCGTGCGCAGCTCGTCGGGCGTGATCCAGTAGTGCAGCTGCGTGAACTGATCCACGACCGTCAAGTTCACGTCCGCCGAGAATGGCAGATCGTTGATATCGCGACTCGGCGACTCGACAACGTAGATGCCGTTCTCACACGTATCACCGGCCGACGAAGCTGCATCGTCGCACTCGTCGCCGAAGAACGCCTGATACACGGTGATGTCCGGTGTGAACGTTTCGCCACCGTTATAGATGACCCAGTACACACCGTTGCCCAACACGCCCGAGGAGGCGAACGGATCGGAGTGACCCGGAATACTCGGACCGTTGACCTGGTCGTACAGGTTGTGGCCGGCGGGCGGATTGGTAGATGGCGGATTCGTGGCCGGCGGATTCGTGGCCGGCGGGTTGGTTGCTGGCGGGGCCGTGGGAGGAACAGTTGCACCGGCCACAGTGGTTTCGGGTCCGGTAGTCGTGCTTCCCTCGGCGTTGTTCTTGGAGGTACTGCTGCAGGCGGTCAGACCGGCTGCGGCGAGGACCAAACTTGCAATGGCAATCCTTTGAATTTTCATGGTTGGGTTCTCCTTTTTGGGTTGCCCGACAAGAGCCGCCCCCGGCGATCATCTGACACTTTTCTGATCTGATTCTTGCACTGACAATCAGCGAATGTCTGCTCGCAATTGCTGCACCCAGTCGTCGGCATCACGCCACCGGGCGTCGGCGTGCTCGCGGGCCGAATGCGCATGTGCCCCGGCCGCCGGATAGCTCCCCAAGAACTTCACGCGACCCTGCTTGGAATGCAGTGCTCGCATCGCATCGGCGACGAGCTCGTCGGCAACGTGCCCATCGGCGTAGATCACGAAGCAGTAATCACCAAGGCCGCCATCCTTGGTCGGCCGCGAGAGCAAGTTGCTCAAGTTGATGCGGCGCGCCGCGAATTCCTGCAGGATCGAGATCAGGCTGCCCGGCTCGTCGGCGCGTTGGTAGACGACGAGCGCGGTGACGTCGTGACCTGTCGGCGCGGGAATGCCGTCCTTGGCGACCAAGACGAATCGCGTCTGGTTGCCCGCGTGATCGGCGATGTCGGCAGCCAGGATCTGCAGGCCGTACAGCTCGGCGCTTGTGCGCGGGGCAATAGCGGCCGCGCCTGCCCCGAGTTCTTCGGCGACCATGCGGGCCGCTTCGGCAGTCGAGTTCGCGGCGCGCAGCTCGGCCTGGCCGACCTGCATGCGTAGAAAAGTGTGACACTGCGCGATCGCGACCGGGATCGACAGCACGACTTTGACGTCGACGACTGACGTGCCCGGCTTTGCCATCAAGCAGTGCTCGATATCCAGCACGACCTCGCGCTGGATCAGCAGATCGTGGTTGAACGCGAGCTCGTCTTGGGTGAGGTTGACGGTGCCCTCGATCGAGTTCTCGATCGCAACGAAGCCAAGGTCGATCTCGCCGGTGTCAACCGCGTCGAGGACATCGGGCATCGTGCGGAACAGCACGTGCTCGGCCGCGGCCAGGTCGGGCTGCGTCAGCAACGCCTGCTCGGTGAAGGTGCCGAGCGGGCCCAGGAAGCCAACGCGCTGGCGGGCAGATGTCATCGACTCAGGCTAATTCCGGGAACCCCGTCAGACCCCTCTGAGAAAATTTGCGGGGTTGGAGGGCTACATGCCCGTATACGGGCACATGACCCTCGGA
>JANWKM010000001.1 GCA_025451395.1 Ilumatobacteraceae bacterium | reverse complement strand
GTCGTCGGATGGGTTACATGCCCGACAATCTTGGGGTCTACGACAACCTGCGCGTCGACGAATACCTCGAGTTCTTTGCCGCGTCCTACGGCATCCCCCGCATCGAGTGGACCGACCTCGTCGATGGCTTGCTGGAACTTGTCGACCTAGCCGTGAAACGCACGGCGATGGTGAACTCCCTGTCGCGGGGCATGAAGCAACGCCTCAGCCTTGCTCGTGCGCTGGTACACGATCCCGAACTGCTGGTACTCGACGAACCGGCGAGCGGCCTCGACCCTCGTGCCCGTGTCGAGCTGCGCGAATTGTTGAAGACACTCAACGGCATGGGCAAGACCATCGTCATCTCGTCGCACATCCTCTCCGAACTGGAAGAGATGTGCACCGATGTCGCGATCATGGAAGCCGGCAAGCTGCTCACTTCTGGACCCACGCGCGAGATTCTCGCCCACCTCGGCGATGCGCGCACCGTGCGCGTGCGCTTCGCCGACGGAACCAGCGAGACTTTCAACGTCACCGACGATGCCGAACAGTCGGCTCTACTGCGCCGCCTCGTCGTCGACGACAATCGCGACATCGTTGAGTTCGTCGAAGAGTCCGCTGGACTCGAGAAGCTGTTCATGACACTGACTGAGGGGATCGTCCAATGATGATGAACCCAGTGCTCGGTCGCGAACTACGCGAACGCATGCGGACCGGGCGGGCCTTTGTCGTGATCGGCGTCTTCCTGCTGATGCTGACACTGACCGCTTACCTCGTCTACCAGGGCGCAACCACAACCGGCGAGATCGAGTCCGATCTCGCTCGCCAGACACGACTTGGCCGCGACTTGTACGAGTGGGTGCTGTTCGTGATGCTTGCACTCGTGCTGTTCTTCGTTCCTGGACTCACAGCTGGCGCGATCGCTGGTGAACGCGAGCGCCAGACGTTGTTGCCGCTGCAGGTCACGTTGCTTCGCCCGCGCAACATTCTGGTGGGCAAGGTGCTGGCGGGAATGAGCTTCATGCTGTTGCTGCTGTTCGCCTCGTTGCCCGTGATGATGGTCGCCTACCTGTTGGGCGGCATCCGCCCTCTCGATGGCCTCAAGGGTGTGGGCATCGTCTGCGTGATCGCGGTGTTGTTGACCTTGATGGTCACAGCGCTCAGTGCGCTGACGCGTCGCGTGCAGACCGCGACGCTCTTGGCATACGGGTTTACCGCGTTGCTCGTGCTACTCGGCCCCGTGTTGTACTTCACCATGCGCGTCGCCGATGGCAGTCACGGCAATGACTCGGAAAATCCGCCGGCAGTACTAATGGCGCTGAACCCAATTTCCATCGTCGCCGACGCCACCGCAGGTGAGAACTCGTCAGTGTTCGTCGCCAACACCAACCCCCTTGGCTGGGCTCGCGACGAGGTCACGAAGGCGTACTCGATCAACGACGACTCGTGGTTCGCCTGGTTCCCCGACGACAACTTCCGCGCGCAGTTCCGAATCGTCAACGACCGACGTGAAGGCATCCCGGCGTGGTTAGTGGGCACGATCGGACTGACCGTGGTCGCAGGACTCTTATCGATCCTCGCAGTCCGTCGACTGCGCACCCCTGCGGAGGCAGAACGATGAAGCGAAGTGTCACTCCCCTGTTACACGCCATCCGCCGTCGACTGCGTGTGGCGTGGGCAGTCGCGACGATGCAAGTAGTTGCACCACTTGTTGCAGTGGCCGCGCTCGGTTTGGTGCTTGCTGGTCGCACGTTGGATATCGCAGCGAGCGACGTAATCGCGCTGTGGATGGTCGTCGGCGTCGCAGTGCTGATCGTCGCCTACGCCGTGCTCTGCAAGGTTCCCGACGCGCTGGTGGCGCGTGCCGCCGACCGCGGCCTTCGCACTCGCGACGCGTTCGAGACCTCGCTGGAACTAGAGCGCGAGAACGATGACGACTTCGCCCAGCGCGTGCACGCCCGTGCCGGAGAGTTGGCAGCAGTCTCGGAATCGAGGGAGGCGGTGCCGTTGCGCTGGCGACGGCGACCGACGCTCGTCGCTGCGTTCGTGGCGCCAGCCGCGATCGCACTCGCGCTGATGGCCAACCCGCAGGACGCGATGCGGCACGATCGAGCGCGCGACGAAGCAGCGATCGACGCAACGGCCGATGTGATCCGCAGCGAAGCGGAACGAATCGCGCAGCAGCCCGAGGGTGCTGCAGCTGCCGAACGTTTGGAGCAGCTCGCCGCCGATCTGGAGAAGACGAATTCGCTCGACAAGGCGCAGGAGCTGCTCGACCATGCTGCCGCAGAGTTACGCGATCAGGTCGGCGACGATCTGCTCGCGAAGAAGGCCGCCACTGAAGGACTGCAGCGCAGTCTCGAAAACTCTCCGCTGCCTGGTACGAGCAGCGAAGAGGCAGCGGAACAAACCGTGCAGGAACAACTCGACGCGTTGGCCGACGAGTTGCCCGGCATGACTGCGGCCGAGCGCGCAGAGGCCGCGCAGCGGCTCGAGGATCTCGCAACGACACAAGAGGCCGGCGACCCAGCAACCGCCGACGCGTTAGAGCAAGCTGCGCAAGACTTGCGCGAGGGTAATGTCGCAGGTGCGCAAGCTCGTCTCGGTGAAGCCGGCCACGCCAACGCGCAAGCCTCGAGCGAAGCCGCGCAGCAAACAGCAGCGAGTGATGCCGCGCAAGCAGCGGCGAACGCCGGTCAACGACTGGGTCAGGCACGCGATGGTCAGCCGGCTGCCGGACAAGGCGATGGCCAAGGACAGGGTCAAGGTCAAGGCCAGGGCTCCGGACAGGGCTCCGGAGGCCAAGGCCAGCAAGGTTCCGGTGGTGTCGGCGGTAACCCCTCAGGCAACGTCGGCGGCGGTAGTGGTTCGCCGGGCAATGGCGGCCAAGGCGGGCAGGGACAAGGTGCTGGCCATCAAGATGGCTCCGGCGGACCGGATCTCGACACGATCTACGACCCGACACATGGCACGGGTGGCGAAACCGGATCCGTCGGCGGCGGCACCGGCACCGGCGAGGGCGGCACGGTCGGCACCACCAACGGGCAAACCAACAGCGGCTCGTCGCAAGTACCGGTGAGCGACGTGCTCGATTCATACGCTCGGCAAGCAACCGACGCGATGAACAACCCGTCGGTGCCGCCCGCTATACGAGCATTGGTGCTCGCGTACTTCAACCGACTACAGGGAGCGAACTAATGGCTCGACCACTTCCAACGGTGACACCCGAACATTACGCCGAACTCGCCGCCCAGATAGAGGGCGAAGTTGGCAAGGTGATCGTCGGCCAGGACCAACTGGTGCGCACGGTCATCACTTGTCTGCTCGCGGAAGGTCACGCGCTGCTCGAGGGTGTGCCCGGTCTCGGCAAGACGATGCTGTTGAAGGCACTGTCGCAAGCCGTCGACTTGTCGTTCAGTCGCGTGCAGTTCACACCAGATCTGATGCCCGCGGACATCGTTGGCACCCAAGTTCTGCAGGAGGACGAGCACGGCCACAAGACATTTCAGTTTCGCGAAGGGCCGGTGTTTGCCAGCTTCGTACTCGCCGACGAAGTGAACCGCGCGACACCCAAAACGCAATCGGCGCTGCTGGAAGCGATGCAGGAACGCGCGGTTACAACCGGTGGTCTCACTCGCCCACTGCCGCGACCGTTCCTTGTGATGGCGACGCAGAACCCGTTGGAGATGGAAGGCACGTATCCGCTGCCGGAAGCGCAACTCGATCGCTTTCTGTTGAAGGCGCAGGTGCCGTTCCCGAGTGCTGACGATTTGGTGACGGTGCTCGAACGCACGACCGGTACCCAGACGGCAACATTGCACACGGTTGCCGATGCTCCGACGCTGATGGCGATGATCGAACTCACCCGTCAGGTACCGATCGCCAGCCATGTGCTGCGCCACGCCGTCGACCTGGTGGTGGCAACCCATCCCGACGCGCCCACCGCGCCCGACCTCGTGCGTCGCTACGTCCGATTTGGTGCCTCGCCGCGCGGCGCGCAGGCGATGGTGCTCGCTGGCAAGGTGACCGCGCTGCTCGACGGCCGACCGAACGTATCGATCGCCGACATTCGCGAAGTCGCGGTTGCTGCGCTGCGTCACAGGATGGTCGTCGGCTACGAGGCCACGGCCGAAAACGTCGACCCCGCCCAACTCGTCGACGCATTGCTCGAGTCGGTCGGCGAACCGGCTGCGCGGATGCGCGGCGCGCCGTGAGCGAACTGCTCGACCCGCAACTGTTGGCGCAGTTGGAGCGCGTGCAACTGCGTACTCGCCGGCGGCTTGCCGGACGTTTTGCGGGTGAACATCGCAGTACGCGGTTCGGTAATTCGCTCGACTTCGCCGACCAGCGTGAGTACCACCCCGGCGACGATTACCGCCGAATCGACTACGCCCTCTATGCGCGCACCGACCAACTGTTTGTCAAGCTGTTCGAGGCCGAGGACGACTTGAGTGTGCGCATCCTGCTCGACGTCTCGGCTTCGATGGGCCACGAAGGCAAGCTCGATCAGGCCAAGCGACTCGCCGCGGCTGTCGGATTCCTCGCGCTGACTCGTCGCGACGTAGTGACACTGCACCTCGAACCGGCGGTGCGTCCACCACAACGTTTCACCGGCCGCCACGCGATCACCGCTCTGTTCAAAGTGTTGGACTCGTTGACACCAGCGGGCGCGACGGACTTGCGCTCTGCCGCCGGTGACTTGCTGGCGCGGCCGGGACCGCCAGGCGTAACGGTCGTGATCAGCGACCTGCTGACGCCTTCATGGGAGCCGGCAATCGACCGGCTACCGGCGCGCGGTGGCGAAGTAACCGTCTTGCATGTGCTCGCAACCGAGGAGATCTCGCCGACGATCATCGGCGACCTCGACGTCATCGACGCCGAGTCGGGCGAGCGGGTTCCCGTCAGCCTCAGCCACGACAGCATCAAGAGTTACCGCGAGGTTGTCGATCGTTGGTTGCTAGAAGCTGCAGCCCGCTGCCGCCGACGCGGCGCTAACTACCAGCAGGTGCTCGCCGACGAACCGATTGCCGATGTGGTGCTGAAGGGTTGGCGACTCCAGGGAGTCGTTAGGTGACACTGGCCAACCCGGCCGGCTTGGCGTTGCTCGGCCTAGCCATCCCGATTGTGCTGTTGCACATTCTGCGACCGCGCCGACAGTCGGTCACGGTCAGCAGCACGTTCCTTTGGCGAGCCCTCGAACGACCAGTCAGCAGCGCCTCGCCGTGGCAGAAGCTGCGCTGGAGTGCACTACTGATCGCGCAGCTGCTCGCAGTCATCCTCCTGGCGCTCGCGGTCGCGCGACCAGTTCGCCTGGAAGCTGCCGAACTCAGCGAACACACCGTGTTCATCATCGATGCATCCGGCTCGATGAGCGCGCTCGACGGCAACCCCGATCGGCTACAGGCCGCGGTCGATCGAGCGATCGCGTTGCGCGACGAATTGCCGACCGGCGGTATCGCCTCCATCGTGATCGCCAGCGACCACCCGCGCGTCGTGCTGACCACTAGCGAGGACGAGGACGAGTTTGCGAGCGCATTGCGCACGGTCGAAACGACCGCCGGTCACCCCGACTTCGCCGGCGCGTTCAGCTTGGCCGAGAGCCTCGACACGAGTAGCGCGCAGATCGGTTTCGTCCTGATCAGCGACGGCGGATTGACCGACGATGAAGAGAAACTATTACCGCCGAACACGCGCTACGAACGCATCGGCGACGAGAACACGAACCGCGGCATAGTGCGAGTCGATGTCGAGCCACGCGGCAGCGGGCTACATGCACGTGTGACGGTTCGCAACTTCGGCGATACCACCGTGACTCAGAACGTACGCATCGACGTCGACGGTGCGACAGCGAGCGAGCAGTCGGTCAACATCGGTGCGCGCAGTAGCACCGTGGTCGAAGCAGACCTGCCACCCGGCCAGCGTGTCGAGGCCTACCTCGATGCCAACTTGTCCGCCACCGATCTGTTGCCCGCCGACGACGTCGGCGTCGCGGTCGGCGCCTCGCGGCCAGACCTGAAGGTGCTGATCGCCGGCGATTCGCGGTTCTGGGAGGAGTTGTTCACCTCGATGACCGGCGTGGAGACCAGCGTGATCGAAGTAGCCGATGGCGCAGTCGGTCCCGCTGGTGACGGCTACGACATCGTGGTCTACGCAGGAGTGGCGGTTCCCGCGGAGCCAAAGACTGCATTCCTCGCCGTCGCGTCGCCCGGTGGCGTGAAGGGAGCGATTGCAACCGGAATCGTCGAGAGACCGGTCGTCACACTGCTGCGGAGCGACGACCCGCTTCTCGCCGACGTCGACCTGACACAGATCGCGATCTCGCAGGCGTTGCGCGTCGAAGCCGGCGCAGGAGTGGAAGTGCTTGTTGCCGGAGAGAATGCTCCCCTACTGCTGCGCGGCGAGGTCGATGGGCATCGATTCGCCTTCCTCACGTTTGCGCTCGGCGACAGCAATCTGCCGTTGCAGGTGGCGTTCCCCATTCTCGGCGACCGCTTGCTGACCGAACTCAGCAACACCGCGTTGTCAACGGCTTCACTCGAGGTCGGCGCCGCGCTACCGATCGACCCATCAACATTTGGCGAAGCGGTCGGACCCGATGGATTGTCGCGATCATTTCTCGTCGGCGATCCAGCGCTCATCGCGAGCAAGCCAGGGTTCTGGGTCATCCAGGTGGAGGGTGAGAACGATCGCCTGGTGGCGGTCAACCCGTCGGCCGGCGAGAGCGACATCGCCCCGCGCGACACGCTCGTGCCACCGGTCGACGACGCGACGCGTGAGGTCACACCTGCACGCACTGAGCACTCGCTGTTGCCGTGGGTGATCGTTCCACTGCTGGCCCTGCTCGTGTTGGAGACATGGCTCGCGTGGCGTCGGCTCGGTGTCAGTCGCCGCCAGTGGAGTTTCGCAGTCGGTGCTCGGCTGGCCGTCGCCGCGCTGCTGCTCGGCGCGTTGTTGGCGCCGACGATCCGGCGCAGCAGTGATCGTGTCGCGACGGTATTCGTTCTCGATGGCTCGGCATCGCTCGGCCCCGGTGGTGATGCTGCCGCTTTGCTTTGGCTGCAAGATGCGCTCAAGGCACGACCCGACAAGGCGTTGAGTGCCGTCGTCGTGTTCGGCGGCGACGCGCGTCTCGATCGTGTTTTGGAGCAGTCATCAACGTTCGAAGGTGCCGCAGTCGTCATCGACGACAGTGCGACCGACATCGCGACCGCACTCCGTCTCGGTGGAGCTGTGCTGCCGTCGGATGCGAAGCGGCGAGTCGTGATCATCAGCGACGGCCGGGTGACCAACGGCGACGCGCTCGCCGAGGCGCAGCGGCTGGCCGGCGACGATGTACAGATCGAGGTGCACACCATCGATGAAAGTTCCGGTGCCGACGCAGCGGTGCTGAGCATCGATGTGCCACGCCTGGCGCGAGTGGGCGACGACATCACGATCAAGGTCAACGTCGTCGCGACACAGAATGGGCGGGCCACAGTCGTGCTGCGTCGCGACGGCACCGAGGTCGGAACCCAGACTGTCAATCTTCGGGCAGGCACGACCGTGGTGACGTTCCAAGACAATGCCGGTTCCACACCCGCCGCGGTGTTGCGGTATCAAGCAATCGTCACCAGTACCGAGGTTGCGCAGCCCAAGAACGACGCCGCGTTCGCCGCGGTGCCGGTTGACGGACCCGCGCAAGTGCTGATCGTTGAAGGAACGGCCGGCGAGGCTGGCGCCGTGAGCGCGGCGCTGCAAGCAGGCGGGGTCGCGACAGTGGTCGTCGGTCCGGCGGAGTTGCCCGACGTGC